>DATGEV010000208.1:0-2944 GCA_035309885.1 Sphingomonas sp. | reverse complement strand
TGTGGCGATGTCCTGGTCAATTGATCGAATTGGGCGGTCACTTACAGACCTTCTCAGCACGATCCAGCACCTTGAGGCGGTCGGGGTCGATTTGTTTTTGGATCAGCAGAGCATCGATAGCACGACGCCGGGGGGCCGCTTGCTCTTCCAAATTACCGGGGCGTTCGCCGAGTTCGAGCGGTCGATGATACGAAGCCGGGTGAATGCTGGCCTCGCCCGTGCCCGCGCTCGGGGAAAACAGCTTGGTCGTCGCCCCTTGAGTGCTGTCGTAGTCGAGCGCATTCGGGGAACATATCCTCACGGAATTGGACAAACGCGCATTGGGGCCGCTGCGGGCTAAGGGCCAACGGCCGACCGATACCGTGTTCGGGATCACCACTGTCGGCTTTAGAAAGATGCTGACACGGCTGCGGCTTCCGGCGGAGCTGGCTGCGCTCGACATACACCCGCACATGCTCAGGCACGCGTGCGGCTACGATCTTGTGGGCCGGGCCGATCTACAGGCGCGCGCCGCGTTCCTTGGTCATGTCAGGCTGGAGAATACGGTTCGATACAGCCACCTAGACCCCGATCAATTCGAGGGGCTGCGCGACTAGCTAGCAGCCCCTCTGATCAAAGCGCACCAGTACTCGACGAATGTCCGCTGTCCGCGCACACAACGGCCATTCGCTGTTGCGGTCGCGGTCGGCCGGCCATGCCCCTTCCATGTCCTTTTTCAAGAGGGGGGTCGCGAAGCTCCGCTCGTCGTGCCGAAGGCGCGGCGACAAAGTCTTTCATCTTCGCTGTCGGGTCGGGAGCAGGATGGCGCTGGCGACGGTCGATCAGTCTTCCATTCGCGGGTTGGTTACCGCATGAGCGCGTGTCGTCGCGGGATTACCTCGGTCTAAACGCGGGCGTCGGCGATGCCGGCCCAAGGGGCATACGAGGATTGCCCTGACCTTCCATCCTGCCCCCGGCCGGACAGCCGGGATTAGCGGTTACGCCGCGGCCGGTGTGACCGCCTGGCCGATCGCCCAGACGAAGCCAGCCAACTCCCGCGCGATCGCCGCGACGACGACCGTGGGTTTCTTCGCGCTCGCGCTCAGGCGGCGATACCGCGCGCAGAGCCGCACTTGCGCCTTCCATGCGATGTCGCGCACCGCCTTGGGCAGACGGGTGATGATCTCTGCCTTCTTCGTGGCGACGCGCGCCGGATAGCGGTAGCTCCAGGCGGCCTCGACCAGCATCCGCCGGGCTTCGCGGTTGCCGGTCTTGGTAATGCCACCGCGCACCACGCGCTCACCGCTCGACTGCTCTGACGGTACTAGGCCGAGATACGCCATCAGCTGGCGCGGATTGGCGAAGCGGCCGAGATCGCCGACCGTGGCGACAAAGGTAACGGCGGAGATGAAGTCGATGCCGCGCAACCCACGCAGTGCCTCGACCAGCGGTGCCATCGACCAGCCCGGCAGCATGATGGTGAGGCGCTCAACCAGCTGATCGCACCGGTCGCGGGCGGTGAACACGGCCTCGACGTAATCCTGGAAAACAATCTGGTGCGCCGGCTGCTCGAAAGTCTGCCCGGCGAGCCAGGACCGATGCCGCTGCGTCCAATGCTTGCCAGTCTCATAGATCCGGCTGTGCCGCAGCATGAACGAGAGTAATTGATGGCGCGCCCGCGTCAGCTGCATTGCCGCATCGATCCGCGCCCGCACCAGATCGCGCATCGCCTCGTGCACGGCGTCTGGCACCCACACCGCTGTCAGCTCGCCGGAGCGGTGCAAAATAGCCAGTCGCTGCGAGTCACGCCGGTCGGTCTTGATCCGGTCGCCCGGCCGGGTTGGGATCAGCGATGGCGCGACAACCGTACAGCCATGGCCGAGCTCGGTGACCTGGCGATAGAGGCCGTAGCCGCAGGGACCGGCCTCGTAGCAGAACTCCAGCCGGTGACCCTCCTTGGCCAGCCGGCGCGCCAGCTTCGCGACATCCAGCGACGTGTTCGCAATCGCGCCGATGAAGCGGACCTCCCCGTCGCGACCCTCCTCCGCAACCGATACCGAGATGCTGGCCTTGTGAACATCGAGCCCGATGTATCGCGCTGTTTCCGGCATGACCCCTCCGCTGATCGAAATACCGCGCTCGATGGCGCGGCATCCGAACCTTGCGGGAGCCGGGGCCGCACCTCACGGCCCAAAGGACATGCGGTCTAAACGGTCATCCGGCTCGGCGTTGTCTACTGACCGAGCCGGGTGGATTGCGGACCTTCGTCGCACCCTCGCTCCGAGTCGGGGAGCGGAGATTTTATCGAATACCGAGTCGCGCAAGGTTTTGTTTTGCGAGTTCGTTTCCCTGTTGTGCCGAGAGCCTGTAGAGGCGAGCGGCTTCCCCTTCATCCTTTGCCAGCCCGCCGCGGCCATTCTCGTAGAAGACGCCGAGGTTGTTCTGCGCGAAGGCGACCCCCTGGTCGGCGGCGAGTTTGTAGAGGCGAGCGGTTTCCCGCTCATCCTTCGCCAGCCCACCGCGGCCATTCTCGTAGAAGACGCCGAGGCTGAACTGCGCCTCGGGCATCCCCTGGTCGGCGGCGAGCTTGTAGAGGCGAGCGGCTTCCCAGTCGTCCTTCGCCAGCCCGCCGAAGCCATACTCGTAGTCAGCGCCGAGATTGTACTGCGCCCGCGCGAACCCCTGGTCGGCGGCGAGCTTGTCGAGGCGAGCGGCTTCACGCTCGTCCTTCGCCAGCCCGCCGCGGCCTAACCCGTAGAAGACGGCGAGGTTAAACTGCGCCTCGGGCATCCCCTGATCAGCTGCGAGCTTGTAGAGGCGAGCGGCTTCCCACTCATCCTTCGTCAGCCCGCCGCGGCCATTCTCGTAGAGCTCGCCGAGGTGGAACTGCGCGTCGGGGTCCCCCTGTTCGGCGGCGAGCTTGTAGAGGCGGACGGCTTCGCGCTCGTCCTTCGCCAGCCCGCCG
>DATGEV010000207.1:0-4268 GCA_035309885.1 Sphingomonas sp. | reverse complement strand
CGGCGAGATGGCCGCTTTGACCCTGCTCGACGCTTGCATCCGGCTGCTTCCCGGCGTAATGGGCGCCGCTTCGAGTGGGGATGAAGAGAGCTTCGAAACCGGGCTTCTCGAATATCCCCATTATACCCGACCCGCTGAATGGGAAGGGCGCACGATCCCCGAAGTGCTGCGATCGGGGGATCATGCGAGGATCGCGGCCTGGCGTAAAGCCGAGGCCGAGGCCATCACACGGCTAAGGCGGCCGGACCTTTTGGAGCGCCACGGTGGCGTTCCGGTCCAGTCGCCCTCTGGCGCGCGGCGAAAAGACGAGGACGACAAGTCATGAACCTCATCCAGCAGCTCGAGGCCGAGGCCATCGCGCAGTTCAATGAGTCGAAGAAGATCCCCGAATTCCGCCCCGGCGACACGCTGCGCGTCGGCGTGAAGGTCGTCGAAGGCGACCGTTCGCGCGTCCAGGCGTTCGAGGGTGTCTGCATCGCTCGCGCCAACAAGGGCATGGGCAGCAGCTTCACCGTCCGCAAGATCTCGTTCGGCGAGGGCGTCGAGCGCGTCTTCCCGCTCTATTCGCCGAACGTCGATTCGATCGAGGTCGTGCGTCGCGGCGTCGTCCGTCGCGCGAAGCTCTATTATCTGCGCGGCCGTACCGGCAAGTCTGCCCGTATCGCCGAGCGCAAGGACAACCGCGAGAAGGCGCAGGCCTAAGCCTGACGCGTCCATCGCGACGTTTCCGGAAGGGCGTCGGCGGCGAGAAGCTGCCGGCGCCCTTTCTTTTTATTGAGGCAGCGCCGGGGCCCAGCGATAGCCGTCTCCGGCCTTCTCCACGAAGCCGACGCCGGGATAGGGGAAGTGCGGCGCGAAGATGCGCTCATGGCTCGCGGCGAGGCGGGCGAGCAGCGCTTCGCGGCTGGCCCGGCCCTGCGTTGCGTCATTGTCATAACCGATCGTCCAGCCCGGATGGCCAAGCGAGATGATCGAGCTGTGCGCGCTGTCGCCGATGTCGAGCAGCTGCGCGGTGCCGGATCGGATCTCATAGCCGCTGTGGCCCGGCGTATGGCCGGCCAGCGGCACCGAGATGATGCCCGGCACAACCTCCGTGCCGGGGCTGAAGGTCAGTACCTTGGACCGGATCGCATCGACCAGCACCTTGTTGCCCTTTGCTTGCATCCACGCCCATTCCGGCGCCGCCATGCGGATGGTCGCGTGCGGGAAGGCGAGGGCGCCGGCCTTCGTCACCAGCCCGCCGACATGATCGCCGTGGCTGTGGGTGATCAGGATGTCCGTCACCTGATCGGGCTTCACATGCGCGTCGGCGAGGCTCGTCATCAGCGCGCCGCCCATCTTGGACCCGAGCCCGGTATCGAGCAGCACGACATGGCCCGGCATGACGACGAGCAGCGCGTCCACCGAAAGCGTGATCTTGTCGGTCGGTGCGTGCGCCTGCTCCAGCGCCTTGGTGACGGCCGGCACACCGACGTCGGTGCCGAACACGCTGGCGTCATTGGGCACGACATTGTCCATATCGCGCAGCGCGAAGAGGCGGAGCGTGCCGAGCGTGAAGCCGGTGGCCGCAGCCGGGGCCGGCGCCGGGCCCGCGAGCAGCGGGCTGGCGGTGAGAAGCGCGAAGGCTAAAGGCGCGATGGCACGGCGGGCTCGGATCGGCACAGGCATCCCTTTCATGGACCGTCGGAATGTGGCGGCGATGCTAGCCGGGGATCGGGAGCGGGGAAAGCCGTGCGCTCCCGCAACGAATTTCGGTGGGAGGGCGCTTGCCGGATGGCGCGGGCAAGTTACACAGTGGGCATGCGTCTCCTTTTCCTCGCGAGCGTATCGCTCGTCGCCACCGCCGCTGCCGCCGCTCCGGTTCCCTCGGTCCCGCCAAAGCCGCTCGCCATCGATCGCATCTTCGCGAGCCCATCGCTCTCTGGCCCGACGCCGCGCGCAGTGAAGCTGTCGCCCGACGGCCGGCTCGCCACCCTGCTCAAGCCCCGCGCTGACGAGCGCGAACGCTTCGATCTCTGGGCGGTCGATACCCGCACCGGCGCCGAGCGGATGCTGGTCGACAGCAAGAAGATCGGCAGCGGCGCGGAAATTTCCGAAGCGGAGAAGATGCGCCGCGAGCGCGCGCGGGTCGGCGGCACCAAGGGCATCGTCGATTACGACTGGGCGCCCGACAGCCGGTCGATCCTCGTGCCGATCGACGGCGACCTCTATCTGGCTAAGCTTGACGGCAGCGTCCGCCGACTGACCAATACGCCGCAGTCCGAGATCGACGCGCATGTCTCCGAAGGCGGGCGCTTCGTCAGCTTCGTGCGCGACCAGAACCTGTTCGCGATCGACCTTGCGAGCGGAAGCGAGAAGCAGCTCACCAAGGATGGTGGTGGCGCCGTCACCTGCGGCACTGCCGAGTTCGTCGCGCAGGAGGAGATGGACCGCTCGACCGGCCAGTGGTGGGCGCCGGGCGACCAGCGCCTCGCTGTCGAATGCTTCGACGAGGCAAAGGTGAAGACCGTCACCCGCGCTGCGATCGGCGCCGACGGCACCAAGACCTACGACCAGCGCTATCCGGCGGCGGGCTCGGCCAATGTCGTGGTGTCGTTGTCGGTGATGGCGGCGGACGGATCGGGCCGGATGAAGGTCGATCTTGGCGCCAATCCCGACATCTATCTCGCGCGTGTCGACTGGTCGCAGGACGGCAAGACACTCTACGTCCAGCGCGAGAGCCGCGACCAGAAGACGCTCGACATGCTGGCGGTCGACCCGGCTACGGGTGCGGCGAAGACGCTGTTCACCGAAACCTCCAAGACCTGGATCAACCTCACCGACGATCTGAAGCCGTTGAAGGATGGCAGCCTGATCTGGGGTTCGGAGCGCACGGGCTTCATGCACCTCTACCGCTTCGCCGATGGCCAGTGGACGCCGCTCACGCATGGCGACTGGTCTGTGAGCAAGCTGGCCGGCGTCGATGAGGCGAGCGGGACGCTCTATTTCATCGGCAACAGGGACGATGTGCTGGAAAGCCATGTCTACGCGCTCGACTACCGCCACGGTGGCGAGCCCAGGCGCGTGACCGAGCCCGGCAGCTGGAACGATGCGGTGATGGACAAGGCGGCGACGCACCTGCTCGTCACCCGCTCCAGCCCGGCCCAGCCGCCGCAGGTCTATCTCGCCGACGCGACCGGCAAGCGGGTTGCGTGGATCGAGGAGAACAGGCTCGATGCGGGCCATCCCTATGCGCCCTATCTCGCCGCGCATCGGCCGGTGAGCTACGGCACGCTCAAGGCGGCCGACGGCACGACGCTGCACTATGAGATGATCACGCCCAAGCTCGAGGCGGGCAAGCGCTATCCCGTGTTCTTCGAGCATTATGGCGGCCCCACCGCGCAGCAGGTCAAACGCGCCTGGAAAAACCCGATGGCGCAATATTGGGTGTCTAAGGGCTGGATCTACTTCCAGATCGACAATCGCGGCTCGTCCAATCGGGGCGCGGCGTTCGAGGGCCAGATCTACCACGCGATGGGTACGGTCGAGGTCGAGGATCAGGCGATGGCGGCGCGCTGGCTGCAGCAGCGGCCCTTCGTCGACGCGAAGAAAATCGCCATCTTCGGCTGGTCCTATGGCGGCTACATGACGCTCAAGATGCTGGAGAAGGCACCGCCGGGGCTCTACGCGGCGGGCGTCTCGGGCGCTCCGGTGACCAAGTGGGAGATGTATGACACCCACTATACCGAGCGTTATCTGGGTAACCCCGTCACCGATCCCAAGACCTACGACGCCGCCGACGCGATCGTCGAGGCGCCCTCGATCAAGACGCCGCTGCTGCTCATGCACGGGCTCAGCGACGACAATGTTGTGTTCGAGAATTCGGCCGCGCTGGTGAACCGCCTGCAGGAGAGCGATACGCCCTTCGACATGATGCTCTATGTCGGCCAGACGCATCACATCGCGGGCGAGGGGCGGCAGGCGCACGTCCAGAAGTCGATCGAGCACTTCCTCGACGAGACGGTGCTAGGCCGGGCGGATCAATAAGACCCATTCGGGCTGAGCCTGTCGAAGCCCTGTCCTTTCCTCTTGAGAGAAGGATAGCCCTTCGACAGGCTCAGGGTGAACGGGTGGCGTCAGGCCGGAATGATCGGCAGCGCGCCGCGATCGACGATCCGCGTGTAGAGGTGCCAGGTGGCGTAGCCGAGCCACGGCAGCACCACCGCCAGCCCGACGAAGGCCGGGATCGAGCCCGCGACCAGCAGCACCGCCACGGTCAGGCCCCAGCG
>DATGEV010000206.1:0-2955 GCA_035309885.1 Sphingomonas sp. | reverse complement strand
AAGGCGGTGTTCCTCGAGCGAGTCGACATCGTCTCGCATTATGAGCGCGAGGTGCATTCGCCGAGCTTCACCATGAAGCTGCCCTCGGTGATCGCGCTGCGCCAGTTCGTGAAGCCGTCGGCCTTCCCCGCCTTCACCCGGTTCAACCTGTTCCTGCGCGACAGCTTCGAATGCCAATATTGCGGCTGCCGCCACGACCTGACCTTCGACCATGTCATCCCGCGCGCGCAAGGCGGACGCACCACCTGGGAGAATGTCTCCACCGCCTGCGCGCCGTGCAACCTGCGCAAGGGCGGCCGCACACCCAAGCAGGCCCATATGGCGCTCGCCAGCACGCCCGAACGGCCGACCAGCTGGGAGTTGCAGGAGAATGGCCGCCGCTTCCCGCCCAACTATCTCCACGATAGCTGGCGCGACTGGCTGTATTGGGATGTGCCGCTGGAAGCCTGATCCCCGTAAGAATATGACGACAACAACAGATTGACACGTAAGGAATGATTGACGCAGCTTCTGCTGCGTTGCAGCACATCGTCATGGCCAGCCACTTCCCCATCACCCAGAATCCCGACGTCCGCTTCCTCGGCAAGCTGCTGGGGGACGTGATCCGCGCCTATGGCGGCGACGCGCTGTTCCGCCGCATCGAATATATCCGCTCGGTCTCGGTCGATCGCGCGCGCGGCATCGCGGGATCGGATGCGATCGACACCGGGCTCGATGCGCTCACCCTCGACGACACGCTCGCCTTCGTGCGCGGGTTCATGCTGTTCTCGATGCTCGCCAACCTCGCCGAGGACCGGCAGGGCACCGCCTCCGAGCCCGACGCCGACATGGCGCAGGCTCTCGACCGACTCGCCAAGCAGGGCATCGACCGCGCGCAGGCGCTTGCGTTGCTCGAGCATGCGCTGGTCGTGCCGGTGCTGACCGCGCACCCCACCGAGGTACGCCGCAAGAGCATGATCGATCACCGCAACCGCATCGCGGACCTCATGCGGACCAAGGATTCAGGCGCCGCCGAGACCGAGGACAGCGAGCTGGTGGAGGACGCGATCGTCCGCCAGATCGCGCTGCTCTGGGAAACCCGCGCGCTGCGCCGCGAGCGGCTCTATGTCGCCGACGAGATCGACACCGCGCTCGCCTATCTGCGCGACATCCTGCTGCCGACGCTGCCCGCGCTCTATGCGCGCTGGGATCGTGCGCTCGGCCATCGCACGCCTTCCTTCCTGCGGCTTGGCAACTGGATCGGCGGCGATCGCGACGGCAATCCCAATGTCGGCGCGGATTCGCTCCGCCTCGTGCTCGCCCGATCGGCCGAAGCGGTGATCGGCCATTATCTCGACGAGATCCACGCGCTCGGCGCCGAATTGTCGATCTCGACCGAGCTTGCACCGGCCAGCGAGGCGCTGAGCGCGCTCGCCGACGCCGCGCACGATCCCGGCCGCGCACGCGGTGACGAGCCCTATCGGCGTGCGCTGACCGGCATCTACGCCCGCCTCGCCACCACCTTTGCCGCAATCGTCGGCCACGCCCCGCCGCGCCCGGCGCGGGTCGAAGGGGAAGCCTATCCCGATCCCGCCGCGCTGCGGCACGATCTCGCCACGCTTGCGCATGCGCTCGCCGAGCGCGGCGGCGACATGCTGCGTACCGACGGATCGCTCGCCCGGCTGATCCGCGCGATCGACGCCTTCGGCTTCCACCTCGCTGCGCTCGACCTGCGCCAGAATGCCGACGTCCACGAACGCGTGGTGGCCGAGCTGCTGCGCGTCGCCGGCGTCGAGGCGGACTATATGGCGCTCGACGAGCCCGCGCGCATCGCGCTGCTGCGCCGCGAGCTGGCCCATGTCCGCCCGTTGTCCGCGCCCTGGGGGAACTATTCGGACGAGACACGCTCCGAGCTTGCCATCCTGCGCGCGGCCGCCGAGGCGCACCGGTGCTACGGCCCCGCCTCGATCGGCATCTACAACATCTCCAAGGCCGAAAGCGTGTCGGACATGCTGGAGGTCAACACCCTGCTCAAAGAGGTGGGGCTCTACCGCCCGCCGGCCGCCGACGGCGAGGCTCCGCACGCAGCGATCATGGCGGTGCCGCTGTTCGAGACGATCGGCGATCTCGAAAACGCGCCGCGCGTGATGAGCGACTGGTTCGCGCTGCCCGAGATCGCGGCACTGGCCCGCGCACGCGGCCATCAGGAGGTGATGGTCGGCTATTCGGATTCGAACAAGGACGGCGGCTATCTCACCTCGGTCTGGTCGCTGCATCAGGCCAGCCGCGCGCTGGCGCCGGTGTTCCGCAAGGCAGGCGTCGCGATGCAGCTGTTCCACGGCCGCGGCGGCGCTGTGGGCCGCGGCGGCGGATCGGCGTTCGCCGCGATCCAGGCGCAGCCGCCGGGCACCGTCAACGGCCGCCTCCGCATCACCGAACAGGGCGAGGTGATCGCCGCCAAATATGGCACACGCGAGAGCGCGGTCGCGAATCTGGAGGCGATGGCCTCGGCCACGCTGCTCGCCTCGCTGGAGACACCGCGCCTGTCGGAGCGCGACTATGAGCGCTTCGCCGGCGCGATGGCGTCGATCTCGGACAGCGCGTTCCACGCCTATCGCGCGCTGGTCTATGGCGACGATGCGTTCCGCGCCTTCTTCCGCCAGATCACCCCGCTGCCCGAGATTTCCGGGCTCAAGATCGGATCGCGCCCGGCCAGCCGCACCCAGTCCGACCGGATCGAGGATCTGCGCGCGATCCCGTGGGTCTTCTCCTGGTCGCAGGCGCGGATCATGCTGCCGGGTTGGTACGGTGTCGGCCAGGGCCTCGCCGGCTTCGGCGACATGGGGCTGCTGCGCGAGATGCTGGAAGGGTGGCCCTTCCTCGCCGCGACGCTCGCCAACATGGAGATGGTGCTGGCCAAATCGGACATGAAGATCGCCGCCCACTATCTGCCGCTGGTCGAGGACAAGGCCAGCG
>DATGEV010000205.1:0-3225 GCA_035309885.1 Sphingomonas sp. | reverse complement strand
CGGCCCGATCCTCCGCCCGGCTACCCGATGCAATCACACTGTCGTCGGGTGGCTGGGCGGGGGAGCGGGCCGGCACCGTTCCCGAATACGCTCTTCCGCGCATTCGCAAAGGATCTCAGATTCCGGCATACCATTGGTAGTTGGCGACATCCTCCCAATAACCGCCCTTGCCGCCGCCCATGCCGGCGAGGCTCGATACTGCCTCGACGCGCACGACGTATTTGGCCTGCTTGTAGCCGAGCTGGCGCTCGACCCTGAGGCGCAGCGGCGCGCCGTGCGCGACCGACAGCGGCTGCCCGTTCATCCCCCACGCGAGGATGGTCTGCGGATGGAAGGCGTCGATCAGGTCGATCGATTCGTAATAGGGCGTGCCGTGGAAATCGTCGGCGCAGTGGAAGACGATGTAGCGCGCGCTCGAGCGCAGCCCCGCCTGCTTGAGCAGCAGGCCCAGCGGCACGCCGGTCCACTGGCCGATCGCGCTCCAGCCCTCGACGCAGTCGTGGCGCGTGGTCTGGGTGCGGCGCGGGGCATTGCGAATCTGGTCGAGCGAGAGCGACAGCGGGCGCTGGACCAGCCCGTCCACCACCAGTCGCCAGCCGGCGAAGTTGGTCGCGGCATCCGCCTGATAGTCGGGCGAGGCGGGCGCCGTGTTGCCGTTGGTGCGGAAGATCGGCGACATCTCGGTGGCGCCATATTCGGGCGCCAGCGCGGCGCGATCGCCGATGATCCGCTGCGCCCCGAAGGTGGCGCGCTCGCCGAGCCCGAGCAGGCCTTTCACGCTGGGCGAGGCGTTGATCTTGTCGCAACCGGCGAGGAGCAGCCCGCCGGCGCCCACGCCCAGCGATCCGATCAGGCGGCGTCTGGAAAGGAGGGGGCGCGTCATTCGCCCTGCTCCCGGGGCAGGCGATAGCGGCCGGTGATCATCGACCGCACCTCGTTGATCGGTCCTGCGAGCACCACCATCACGAGGTGGACGAGGATGAAGAAGGCGAGCCCCATCGCGCAGATGAAATGGATCGATCGCGCCGAGGGCCGCCCGCCGAACAGGTGGAGCAGCCACGGCCAGGCCGCGTCCATTCCCGGCGACATGGTGAGCCCGGTCAGCACCACGCCGGGCAGCAGCACGAACAGCACCGAGCAATAGGCCAGTTTCTGCAGGATATTGTAGTGGCGCGCCGCCTCGCCGGTGGGGAAACGCAGGCGGGCGTGCTCCTTGATATCGTGCCAGAGGTGTGCGGGGTGGAGTTCGGTGGCTTTCGGCGCGAGATCGCGCTGGATATGGCGGCGCGCGAAGCCCCACAGCCAGTAGAGCAGCCCCGGCGCCACCAGGGCCCAAGCAAAGGCGAAGTGCCACTGGCGCGCGCCGGCGAGATCATAATGCGAGGGAATCGTCGCCCAGGGTGGAATGGCGACGAAGCGGCCGCCCGGCGGCACCACGCCCAAAATGCCGGGTGCCGGGATATGGAACGGCCCGACGCGCAGGTGGCCGGGGGTGATGTCCAGCCAGCTCTTGTCGAAATTGGCGCCATACTGCCCCCAGTAGAGGTGGGGGTGAGCGTTGAAGATCATCAGCCCGCTCATCAGCATCACGAACACGCTGAGCGCGTTGATCCAGTGCCAGAGCCGCGTCGGCCAGCGATGGCGATGGACGATGTCGCCGCCCTGGAGTGGCGCTTCGATGTTGGTGCCGTTCATCCGCCCCTCCGGCGTCGCGTTGATCCTGTTCCTGTTTCGCCAGCCGCGTGTCGATGGTTACAGGCGGGGCGGAGGCTCAGGTCGCCGCGCGGATCGTCACCGCGATCGACTTGTAGCTGGGCGTGCCGCTCTGGCGGTCATAGTCACCGACGGCGAGCAGCAGATTGGCTTCGGGATAATAGGCCGCCACCGATCCGCGCGCGATCGGATGCGCCACCACGGTCTGCCCGGCCAGCACCCGGTCGCCCGCGATCACGTCGATCTGGTCGCCATGGGCGAGACCGAGTGCGGCGAGATCGTCCGCGTTGGCGAACACCACGTCGCGGCGGCCGGTGATGCCGCGATAGCGGTCGTCGAGGCCGTAGATGGTGGTGTTGTACTGATCATGGCTGCGGACGGTGGTGAGGGTGAGCGGGCCGTCGTCGCGCCCGTCATCCTCGTCGATGCCGGGGAAGAGCAGGAACTGCGCATTGCCGTCGGGCGTGTTCCAGGTCCGGGTCGAGGCGCCGATGGTCAGGCGGAAGCCGCCCGGCGTGCGGACCCGCGTGTTGAAGTCGCGGAAATCGGGGAAGACGATCTCGATCTTGTCGCGGATATGGTCGTAATTCGCGATCAGCCCGTCCCAGTCGACCTTGGTGAAGGGCAGCGTCGCCTTGGCGATGCCGGCGACGATCGCGGGTTCGGAGCGCAAATCGGGCGAGGCCGGCTTCAATTTGCCGCGCGAGGCGTGGACCATCGACATCGAGTCCTCCACCGTCACCCATTGCGGGCCGCTTGCCTGCATGTCCTGCTCGGTGCGGCCGAGGCAGGGGAGGATGATCGTGTCCCCCTTCGCGATCAGCAGGCAGGTGCGGTTGAGCTTGGTGACGATGTTCACCGACAGATCGCAATTGCGGATCGCCTTAAAGCAGGCCTCCGGATCAGGCATCGCCACTGCGAGATTGCCGCCGAGCGCGATGAAGGCGCGCGAATGGCCGTCGCGCATCGCCGCGATCGATTCCACCGCATTGTGGCCATGCTTGCGCGGGGGCGCGAAGCCGAACGCCTTCTCGATGCCGGAAAGCAGCGCATCATTCGGGATCTCGGTGATGCCGACGGTGCGGTCGCCCTGTACGTTGCTGTGGCCGCGCAGCGGGCAGATGCCGGCGCCGGGCTTGCCGATATTGCCGCGCATCAGGAGCAGATTGGCGATCTGCTGCACATTCTCGGTGCCGTGGCGGTGCTGGGTGATGCCCATGCCGTAGCAGAGGATGACGCGCTCGGCCTTGATATAGACCGCCGCCATGCTCTCGATCGCGGCGCGGGTGAGGCCGGATCGGCGCTCGATCGCCTCCCAGCTTGTCCCCTCGATGTCGGCGCGCAGTGCTTCGAAGCCGCTTGTATGCTCGGCGATGAAGGCGCGGTCCTCGGCGCCAGCGGCGAGCACCGCCTTCATCATGCCCTTCAGCATCGCGGCGTCGCCGCCGACCTTGACCAGATGATATTCGGAGGCGAGCGGCGTCGCGTCGCCGGGGACGAGCATCTCGACCG
>DATGEV010000204.1:0-6942 GCA_035309885.1 Sphingomonas sp. | reverse complement strand
ATCGGCGTGTCGTCGACGGCTATTGGCTGGCGATCGAGCACCAGCCGCCCGTCGACACGCCGGAGGGCAAGCGCGAGATCGAAGCGCGCACGGAAGGACAGCCCATCGAGCGGCCGGTCGACCTGTCGGTTGGGGCGGCGGCCGAGCGTGATCGCCAGCCGGGTGCCGGCATCGATGTCGGAGAGCGGCACGGCTTCGGCCACCAGCGCGGCGGCCTTTGCCGCGTCGGCCGAACTCGCGCCGCTGCGTTCGAGCACGCGCGCGAGCCCATCACCGATTCCGAGCGTGGCGACCATGTCGAGCCGGGGCCGCTCGGGCGTCGAGGTCAGCGGCTCGGCGAGATCGGTCGGAGCGATGCGGCGGCCGGTGTCGGCGCCATAAGCCGCCGGCGCGATCGCGATCGCGCGCATCTCGTCGATCTGTGTCGGCGACAGCGCGCGCGGCGTCGAGCCGGGAAGGGAGCCGAAGCCGGGCGCAACGTGAACCAGCGCCGCAACCATCGCGCCGAGCGTCGCCACCCCGCGAAACCATTCGAGCGATCCGATCCGGATACCCAGATCGACCACGAGACTGATGTCGTCGAAGCGCGGGCGGGGACGGGAGGTGGCGTCGCCGGTCCGGCCGAACGCCGGCGGCGTGAGCGACAGCGCCCGCACACCCGCGCCGCCACTACGTCCTCCGAAATCCTGATCGTCGCGGCGGTACAAGCGCCCCGTCCCCTTGTGTCGCAACCCGTCGCCGAAGCACGACGAAGCAGGGACTCTGGCCCGACAGGGTTAAGGTCAAGCTAATCAGCCCAGTCCTGCGGCGGACGATTCTGAAGCCGCGACGAACCGAGTCGCGAGTGCGCCGGAGACTCTTGCCTTCGCACGCGCAACACCCCAGTTTCGTTGAAGGATGCGCAGCGTGATCAATGATCGGCTCGTCGCCGTGCTGGGGCCCACGAACACGGGCAAGACCCACTATGCGATCGAGCGCATGTGCGGCCACTCCTCCGGCCTCATGGGATTCCCGCTGCGCCTGCTGGCCCGCGAAGTCTATGACCGGGTCGTCGCGATCAAGGGCAAGGACCAGGTCGCGCTGCTGACCGGCGAGGAGAAGATCCTCCCCCCGAAAGCCCGCTATTTCCTCTGCACTGCCGAGAGCATGCCTGTCCCCGGCGGCCACCTCCCCGGCGGCGGCGCGGAGCGCGATTTCGCCTTCGTGGCGCTCGATGAAGCCCAGCTCGGCACCGACATGGAACGCGGCCACGTCTTCACCGACCGGCTGCTGCGCGCCCGCGGTCGCGAGGAGACGCTGATCCTCGGATCCGAAACGCTGCGTCCGATGCTGCGCGCGCTGGTGCCGGGGGTGGAGATCATCGGCCGGCCGCGCTTCTCGACACTCAGCTATGCCGGGCCCAAGAAGCTCTCGCGCTTGCCCAAGCGCTCGGTCGTCGTCGCCTTCTCCGCCGAGGAGGTCTACGCGGTGGCCGAGATGCTGCGCCGGTTGCGCGGCGGCGCGGCGGTGGTGATGGGCGCGCTCTCGCCCCGCACGCGCAACGCCCAGGTGGCGATGTACCAGGCTGGCGAGGTCGATTTCCTCGTCGCCACCGACGCGATCGGCATGGGGCTCAACATGGACGTCGCGCACGTCGCCTTCGCAGGCCTGCGCAAGTTCGACGGGCGCCGCGCGCGCCGGCTGAGCGTGCCTGAGATGGCGCAGATCGCCGGGCGCGCCGGCCGCCACCAGCGCGACGGGACGTTCGGCACGCTCGGCTCGGAAGGATCGGGCGCGGCGTTCGAACCCGATGAGGTGATGGCGATCGAGGGCCATCATTTCGCCCCGCTCGACCATCTCTACTGGCGCTGCGGCAGGCCCGATTTCGCCGGCATCGACAAGCTGATTGCAAGCCTCGAGGCCAAGCCAGACCGGCCCGCGCTGCGCGCCGCGCCCGAGGCGACCGACCTCGCCGTGCTCAAGCGCCTCGCCGCCGAGCCCGACACCGTCGCGCGCGCGCGTGGCCACGCCATGACCGAGCGGCTGTGGGCCGCCTGCGGCTTGCCCGATTTCCGCAAGACTGGCGCCGAGCATCATGCTCGCCTCGTCAGCCGCATCTTCCAGCATCTGAGCGAGGGCGACCGTCGCATCCCCGCGCGCTGGTTCGCCGACGAGCTCCAGCGGCTCGACACGGTGCAGGGCGACGTCGAGACGCTCGCCGATCGCATCGCCTCGGCACGCACCTGGGCCTATATCGCGCACCGCGCCGACTGGCTGGCAGAGCCCGCGCACTGGGCGGAGCGCACGCGCGTGCTGGAGGAGAAACTCTCAGACGCCCTGCACGACCGGCTGACCCAGCGCTTCGTCGATCGCCGAACCTCGGTGCTGCTGCGCGATCTCGACAAGCGCGGCGCCGAGCTGCTGCCGGTCCGCATCGCCGAGGACGGCGAGGTCAGCGTCGCCGATGAGCCGATCGGTCATCTCACCGGCTTCCGCTTCGTCGCCGACGTGGCAGCGCGCCATGCCGACATGAAGCGGCTGATGGCGGCGGCCGAACGCCGGCTGGGCGACGAGCTCGCGCGCCGGGCGGCGGCACTCGCCGTCGATCCCGACGAAGCCTTCACGCTCGCCACCGATATCGGCCGCCCGGTCGCGATCTTCTGGCGGGGCGACGTGGTGGCGCGGCTCGGCAAGGGGCGTTCCCTCACCGAGCCGCGGCTCACCCTCCACCGCACGCTCGATCCGCTCTCGACAGACGACCGGGCGCGCGTGCAAGCGCGGCTCGAGGCCTGGATCAAGACGCAGGTCGCACGCCAGCTCGCGCCGCTCGCCACTATCGCGTCGGCTGCGCGCGATCACTCCACCGCACCCGCGCTCCGTGGCGTGCTCGCTCCGGTCGCCGAGGCCGGCGGGATCGTCGCCCGCGAGGCGGTAGCGGCCGCGCTGCCCGCGCTTCACCGCGACCAGCGCCGCGCCGCACACCATCTCGGCCTCAAGGTTGGCACGCTCGACCTGTTCGTCGCCGCGCTGCTCAAGCCCGAACCGATGCGCTGGCGCCTCGCCCTGCTCGCCGCGCGCGCCGACGGCACGATGCCGCCCCAGCCGACGCCCGGCGCCGCGATGATCGACCGGCCCGATCCCCTGCTGCGCGCTGCCGCGATCCGAGCGGGTTTCCGTGATCTCGGCGAGCAGATGCTGCGCGTCGATCTGGTCGAGCGGCTCGCCCGCCAGGCGCATGATGCGCGCGAAGGCCGCCGGCCCTTCGTTCCCGATCCCTCGCTGTCCACCTCGCTTGGGCTTAAGCCTCCGGCGATCGCGCGGTTGATGCGCGCGCTGGGCTTTGCGCGCCGCGAGGGCGAGGGAGGGGCCGTCGCCTGGCTATGGCGCGGCCGCCGTCCCGATCGCGTCGATGCGCCCCGGCTGCGGCCGGGCAACGCGTTCGGCGCACTCGCCCGTCTTCTTCCACCCCAGACTGAAGGTGCGCATGGCTGACACGACGATCCGCATCGACCAGTTCCTGTGTTTCGCCCGCTTCGCCAAGACGCGCAGCATCGCCCAGGCCATCGTCGGCCAGGGGCATGTCCGGCTCGACGGACGCCCCGTCTCCAAATCCTCCGCGCAGGTTCGCGTCGGCTCGGTGCTCGGCCTGCCGCTCGCCGGGGCGGTGCGCGTGGTGCGCGTCGAGGCGCTGCCCGATCGGCGCGGCCCTGCGCCCGAGGCACAATCCTGCTATACTGATCTGGTCTGACGTGCACTTGCGGTTGACGCAGCCCCATGGCCGCGACTAGCAGGGGCGCCGTTTCGAACCTCGTCCGAGAGACCTGACCATGACCTACGTCGTCACCGATGCCTGCATCCGCTGCAAGTATATGGACTGCGTGGAGGTCTGCCCCGTGGATTGCTTCTACGAAGGCGACAACATGCTGGTGATCAACCCGAACGAGTGCATCGACTGCGGCGTGTGCGAGCCCGAATGCCCGGCCGAGGCGATCCTGCCCGATACCGAGGGCGGTCTCGAGAAGTGGCAGGAGCTGAACGCGACCTTCTCGGCGCAGTGGCCCAACATCACCCGCAAGCGCGAAGCCCCCGCCGATGCCGACGAGCACAAGGGCGAAGAGGGCAAATACGACAAGTATTTCTCCGCGGAGCCCGGCCAGGGAGACTGATCGCTGCGCGGTTCGCCGCAAAGCGTCCCAACGCGCTACCCATTCGGCGAAAACTGTGTTACAAGTCGTTCCTGTCGGGGGGCGGCTTGCGATCGCATGCGATTGCGGGGTGCGCCCCTATCTTCTTGTGGGTGGTCGATCGGATTGCCTGCGGCCGCACGGCTAGGGGTGGAGTTTGCGGACCGTAAGGGATTCGGCGACCGGACAGTCCGGAAAGGTGTACAATGGCTGCAAAGGCGCTGAGCTTCGACGTCGGCGACTATGTCGTCTATCCCAAGCACGGCGTGGGCCGGGTGATCGAGCTGCAAAGCCAGGAGATCGCCGGGGCGAAGCTTGAACTCTACGTGCTGCGCTTCGAGAAGGAGCGGATGACGCTCCGCGTCCCCACCAACAAGGCGGAATCCGTGGGCATGCGCAAGCTGTCGTCCTCGGTGACGCTGCGCGAGGCGCTGGACACGCTCAAGGGCAAGCCCAAGGTCAAGCGCACCATGTGGTCGCGCCGCGCGCAGGAATATGAAGCGAAGATCAATTCGGGCGACCTCGTGTCGATCGCCGAGGTAGTGCGCGATCTGTTCCGGGCCGATGACCAGCCCGAACAGAGCTATTCCGAGCGCCAGATCTTCGAAGCGGCGACCAGCCGTCTCGCTCGCGAGCTCGCCGCGATGGAAGAGACCGACGAGCCCCGCGCGCAGGAGAAGATCCTCGAGATCCTCCGCGAGGCCGCCGCGATCCACGCGAAATAAGCTCTCCCTCACGGGAGACACGGGAAGGGCGGCTTCGGCCGCCCTTTTCTTTTGGCCGGACGCCCTCTTGCGCCTCGCTCGTCGACGTGTATTATTTACGCAATACAGTCGGGAGATGCCGGTGCGTTTGCTGCTCTGTTCCTTCGCCGCCCTGGCCCTCGCCTTCGGCACCGCTGAAACCCAGGCCGCGACCCGCGACTGGCCGGTCAACGGCTTCGACAAGGTCGATCTGCACGCCGCCGCCGAGGTCACAATCCAGACCGGGCCGCGTTTTGCGGTGCATGCCGAAGGCGATCCCCGCCTTCTCGACCGGCTCTCCGTCAGTGTCCGCGGGGGCACGCTGACCCTCGGATGGCAGGATCACGACGCCAGCATCCACACCCATGGCCAGCCGCTGCACGTCTCGATCACCATGCCTCGCCTCGTCGGCGCGGGGCTCTCCGGCGCGGGCACCATGGCGGTCGATCGCGTCGAGGCACCGAATTTCTTCGCCGATGTCGGCGGTGCCGGGACAATCCGTATCGCCACACTGCATGCCCAGCATACAACCCTGGCGATGGGCGGCACCGGCGAGATCGTCGTGGCGGGCACCACCGACCAGCTCGACGCGCGAGTGTCCGGCGTGGGCTCGATCGACGCAGGCGGTCTGACCGCACGCGCCGGCCGGCTCGGCATGTCCGGCACTGGGCAGATCCGCGCGCAGATTGATGGACCGGCCGACGTCACGCTTTCAGGCCTGGGCCATGTCGACGTGGTCGGCCATCCGCGCTGCACCATCCACAAGAGCGGCCTCGGCGGCGTCCGCTGCGGTTGATCCTGACGACAGGGAGGAACTGATGATCCGTGTACCCTATCTCGCCTTCGCCGCGCTGCTCCCGCTGGCGGCAGCCTGCACAAGCTCGGCTGGGGCCGCCACCCGCAGCTACGGTGTCACCAGCTTCGACCGGATCCGCGTTGCCGGGCCATTCGATGTCCAGGTCCATGTCGGCGGCGCTCCCTCGGTGCGCGCCACCGGTCCGCAGGAGGCGATCGATCGGCTGTCGATCGAGCAGAGTGGGACGGCGCTGGTCGTGAAGCCGCTTCCCGGCGGCTGGGGCGGTTGGCCGATGGGCTTCCACGGCAAGCTCGTGGTCGAGATCAGCACGCCCTCGCTCAACAACGCCACGCTGGCCGGATCGGGCAATGTCGCGATCGATCGGGTAAAGGGCGACCAACTCGATCTCGCCCTGTCGGGCTCGGGCAATCTGTCGGTCACGGCCATCGACGTGACCCGTCTCGCCGCGACGATGACCGGATCGGGCGACCTCTCCGTTGCCGGTCGCGCTGTGCAGGCCAAGGCGATGCTGACCGGATCGGGCGATCTCAAGGGCGATCAGCTCGCCACCGACGTCGCCGATGTCAGCCTGATCGGATCGGGCGACCTCTCGATCGGCGCCCGACGGACGGCCAAGGTGAACCTCGCCGGATCGGGCGACATCCGGATCGCAGGCCCGGCCAACTGCGCGATCACGCGCACCGGATCGGGCGACGTCCATTGCGCCCATCAGTCGAGCGACTGAGCGTTCAGATCAGCGCCAGCGCGGAGAGTTCGGCGGCCATGTCCCGGGGGAGGGCCGTCATCCCATCAGCCTCGTCGCCATCGAGATCGGCCGGGGCGTCCGCCGCCGGCAGATAGCGCCAGCCCTGGTGGGCGCGCTTGGGATGCGCGCGCACGGCCTTGAGCTCGGCCGAAAGCAGGATGCGGCAGCGCTTGCCGTCGGGCTCCTCCTCGAAGCCGAGAATCGCCTGCCGCGCGACCAGCCGGTGCTTGATGATCCAGAACAGCGAGCCGCCGACCAGCTCGCTCTCGCGCTTGGGCCGATAGCGGGTGGTGATGAAGGTTTCGCCGGCACTCGCCCGCGACGCCAGCCGCTCGCGCAGCGTTTCGAGTTCCGCGCAGCCGACTGCGACCTTGGTGATGTTCAGCAATCCCGCCATGCCGGCCAGATGGGCAGTGCCGTCCCTCCGGTCAACCGGCCCGAGTCATCCTGCTAGGCCGAACAGCGTCGCCAGCC
>DATGEV010000203.1:0-3033 GCA_035309885.1 Sphingomonas sp. | reverse complement strand
TGCGGTTCGGGCTCGATCCGGCCGCTGGTGGTGAAGCGCGCGGGACGCGGCGCGATGGCGACGGTCGAACTGTTGCGCGGCTTTGCCATCCCGGTGGGGACGGTACTCGCGTGACGCGCTTCCGGCTGCTGGTGGAATATGACGGCCGCCCCTTCATGGGCTGGCAACGGCAGGCGCATGGGCCGAGCGTGCAGCAGGCGATCGAGCAGGCCGTAACGCTCGTCACCGGCGAGACGGCTGCAGTCCACGCCGCCGGCCGCACCGATGCGGGCGTCCACGCCACCGGCATGGTCGCGCATGTCGACATCGAGAAGGCCATCCCGCCCTTCCGGCTGATGGAGGCCCTGAACGCGCGCACCCGGCCCGCGCCCGTCGCCATCCTCGCCTGCGATGTCGCGCCCGACGACTGGCATGCCCGCTTCTCCTGCATCGGCCGGCGTTACATCTACCGGATCGTCGATCGCCGGGCTCCGCTGGCGCTCGAGGAGGGCAAGGCGTGGCGCGTGGCGCCGCCACTCGACGTGGACGCCATGCATGCGGCGGCGCAGCGGCTGATCGGGCTGCATGACTTCACCACCTTCCGCTCTGCGCACTGCCAGTCGGCGAGCCCAGTCAAGACGCTCGACCGGCTGGATGTCCGCCGCGTGGCCGGCGGGATCGAGATCGAGGCGGCGGCGCGCTCCTTCCTCCATCATCAAGTGCGCTCGATGGTAGGCTGCCTCACGCTGGTCGGCCGCGGCAAGTGGACCCCGGACGACGTGACCGAGGCGCTGGAGGCCAAGGATCGTGACGCGCTCGGCCTCAACGCGCCACCCGACGGGCTCTATTTCGTCGAGGCGGTCTACCCCTGACCGGCGCATGTAACCGGCCCGTGCGCGCCTGCGGATAACGGGCATGATCAATAGCCTGTCCGCCCTGCTCGGCAGGCTTGCCATCCTTGCCGGAGCGCTGGTCCCGCTCGCCAGCATCCCCATGGCGACCGTGTTGATCGTGACGATCCTCACCGTCCACCTTCCCAACGGGTTCAGCTCAATCAAATTGCAGTCGGTCACAGCCGACGGCGCCCATTTCGGGCAGCCTGGCTATGAAACCGATCTGCTCTACCTCGCCGTGCTGGCCGCGCTGGTAATCGGTGGATCGGGGTCGTGGTCGGTGGACAGGTGGCTGTTCCGCCGGAAAGACTAAGCCCCGAACAGCCGCGTCAGAGACTTGTCGAGCATCAGGAGCTGCCACAGCAACCGGCCATGATCGGCACGGCCAGCGCGGTGATCATGCGCGATCCGAGCTAGCGCATCGGGCCGGAACCAGCCGGTCGCCGCCAGCGCAGCACCGCGCGCGATCCGATCGGCCTCGCCCGCTAGCGGCCCCCGGAACCAGGCCGAGATCGGCGTCACGAAGCCCATCTTGGTCCGGTGCAGGATCGTGTCCGGCAGATAGCGGCGCATGGCGTGCTTCATCAGCCATTTGCCCTGCCCGCCGCGCAGCCGCATCGGCAGCGGCAGCGTCGCCTCGAAGGCGATGAGCTTGTGGTCGAGCAACGGTTCGCGTGCCTCCAGACCCACCGCCATGCTCATGCGATCGACCTTGGTGAGGATGTCGCCCGGCATCCAGACGGTGAGGTCGGCATATTGGGCGCGGCCCAGCCAGTCACCGGCCGGTGCGTTGCGCATCGCCTTCTCGATCCGGGCCTCGGCCCGGTGGCCAGCAAGCATGCGCGTCGCCTCGGGGGTGAAGAGCTGGGCGCGGATTTCGGGTGTCGTCACGCCGATGGCGCGGGCATAAGCCTCCTCGGGCGAGCGGGCGAGCGCCTCCAGCGTCGTCTTGGCGCGCAACGGCCGCGGTGCCCAGTCGGCTTTAGGATAGGCGCGACCCAGCGCACCGAACACCCGCGCCCGCATCTGCGCCGAGAGCAGCCCCCGCGCCCGGTTCTCCGCCACGAAGAAGCGGTGGCGGCGATAGCCCGCCATCGCCTCGTCGGCGCCATCGCCCGACAGAGCGACCGTCACCTTTTCCCGCGCGAGCTCGCACACCCGGTACGTCGGCAGCGCGGAGGCATCGGCGAAGGGCTCGTCGAAATGATGCACCAACGTGTCGATCAGCCCGAAATCGTCGGGCGAGACGATCCGCTCGCGATGGTGGGTGGCGAAACGCTCGGCGATCAGGCGGGCATGCGCGGTCTCGTCGAGATCGGGCACGTCAAAGCCGATCGAGCAGGTCTCCACTGCGGTGCGGCTCGCCTCCGCCATCAGCGCGACGACGCTGGAGCTATCCACTCCGCCCGACAGGAAGGCGCCCAGCGGCACGTCCGCCACCATCCGCGAGCGCACCGCCATGCGGATATAGTCGGTGAACTGCGCCTCCAGATCGCGCACAGGTCCCTTGGCCTCGGCGGTGAAGACGACATCCCACCAGCGGCGCGGCTCGGGCAGCGGATGCTGGCGGCGCAGCGTCAGGTGATGCCCGGCGGGCAGCTTGCGGACGCCCGCGACGATGCAAGCGTCGTCGGGGACATAGCCGAGCCCCATGAAATCCTCGACCGCCGACAGGTCCGGCGCGCGGCGCAGGCGCGGGTGCGCGAGCAGCGCCTTCAGCTCGGAGCCGAACAGCACCGCCCCGTCCGACAACTCGGTATAATAAAGCGGCTTCACACCCAGCCGGTCGCGCGCGAGGAACAGGCTCTGCTGGTCGGCGTCGAATAGCGCGAACGCGAACATACCGGTGAAACGATCGAGGCAGTCCGGCCCCCAGCGGCGCCAGCCGTGCAGGATCACCTCGGTATCGCTGTGGGTGCGGAACTGGGCGCCCCACGCCTCCAGCTCGGCGCGCAGCTCGCGATAATTGTAGATCTCGCCGTTGAATACGACGACCAGCCGGCCGTCATCGGAGAGCATCGGCTGGTCCCCGCCAGCCAGATCGATCACCGAGAGGCGCCGATGGGCGAGGCCGACACCGGGCGCGGTCCAGATGCCTTCGCCGTCAGGTCCGCGATGCGCGATCGCGTCGATCATCGTCCTCACCCGCGCCGGGTCGACC
>DATGEV010000202.1:0-3160 GCA_035309885.1 Sphingomonas sp. | reverse complement strand
CCATAGTTGGCGGCGACTTCATAGTGCCATGTGTCGAGGAAGTTGCCGCGGACACCACCGACGATGCGGTAGGTGTCGCGCTTCTCCAACTCGCCGCGGCCGCCGAAATCGACGTTGAAACGGCTCATGGTGAAAGTGCCGGTTGCCGGATTGGCGCAGCGGCCGATCGATTGCAGCGTCTGGAGCGCCTGCGCAGACAGATAGGGGTTGTTGCAGCGCAGGTCGAAACCACCGCCGAAGAAGCCGGGGATCGACCCCTGGAAGAAGCTCGGCTGCCCCTCCTGATTGGCGCGGATGCGGACATATTTCGCCTCGACGAACGGCGTCAGCGCATCCGAGATATCATAATGGCCGAGCAGGTTGACCGAGAAGCGCTCGAGCTTCGGATCGAGTTGCCCCGAGTTGCGCAGCGTGGATCCCAGACCGCCGATGGTGTTCGAGCTGCCGCCTGCGGTGATGTCGCGGAAGTCGAGCGTCGGGTTGCTCATCACCAGCGTGCCGTCGGGCTGGAACATGTAGCGCTGGGCAAAGCCGCTCGTCCGGCACCGCGCCAGATTGTTGACGTTGGCGGCATTGCAGACCGCGGTCAGTTCGCCACCGTCCGAGATGCTGCCATTGCGCACGCCGGTGTAGAAACCGAAGTTCGAAATGCCGTCAGAGAGGTTGGCGGGATCGCTGAGGTCTTCCTGCTGGTTGAACTGCGGACGGCCGCTGAACGCGCCGGTCTCAGCATCACGATCGACGTTGTAGAGCGCGTTCTGCCGCGCATATTCCGCCGCGACCGCGATATTGCCCCGGTTTTCGTTGAAATTCTTGCCGTAGGCCGCACTGCCGAAATAGCTGCCACGATCGTGGCGGCTGGAAATGCCGCCCTGTCCGGTGACCCTGAAGCCATCGAAATTCTGCTTGAGCACGAAGTTGACGACGCCCGCCATCGCGTCGGTGCCGTACACAGCCGAGCTGCCGCCGGTGATGATGTCGACGCGCTCCAGGAGGTCGTCGGGAATGGTATTGGTGTCGACCAGATAGTCGCCTGGCGACGAGGTCACGTGGCGGCGGCCGTTGACCAGCACCAGCGTACGCTGCACGCCCAGGCCGCGCAGGTCGAGGAAGTTGACACCCGACGTTCCGATGAACTGGGTCGAGTTGGCCTGGCTGAACGTGCTGCGCAGCGCGGGCAGATCGTCGAGCGCATCGCCAAGGCTGAGGTTGCCGGTGGCGAGCAGTGTCGCGGCGGTGATCGACGTCACCGGGACGGGCGATGTCAGGTTGGGAGTGCGGATATTGGTGCCGGTGACGATGATCTCGGTGGTGTCGGCTGCAGCCGCAGCGCCCGCCGCCGCGTCGGCATCATTCACGATCTTGTCAGCCTGCGGCGCGATCTGCGCATAAGCCGGAAATGCACAATAAAGGCTCGCCGCCGTACAGACGCCAGCCAAAAGACTGGAACGCAACCTCGCATGATGATTCATTTTACCCCCCTCTGTTGCAGATGAATGCGTGCCGTGGCCGCGCCGCCTCCCAGGCGATGCGCGCGCCAATGACTGCCTGTGTTTCTGGAAGCGCCGGTGCCGATGCTATTGTGCGGCGGCGAGGGCCTCGCGATCGAAGCTGATCGTCGCCATCCGCGCGTCGAGACCCTGGATGACAGCGGGTGTGAGGTCGTTGGTCATGTTGCCGCCGAGCACCGAGCCGCGGTCAACGAGCAGGCCACAGCCCCGGGCCTGATAGACCTGCTGGACGAGCGGCTGCATCGTGCTGACGATCCGCGTCATGGCCTTTTCGCGTGTCGCCTCGATCTCGCGGCTGCGCAGCGCCGCCTTCTGCTGGACCGCGCGCAGCCGCTGTTCGAGCGCCTGGGCACGGCTCTGCCGCTGCTCGGGCGAGAGCCTGGCCTGCTCGGCCTCGAACGCTTTCGCGTCGGCCTCGATGGGTTTGCGCTCCGCCTCGACCTCGGCCTTCGCCTGCTCGGTCAATTGCTGCAGCCGGGCGGTCGCAGCGACACCGACCCTGGCGGTGGCGAACACCGCCGGCCGCGACAGCAGGCAGACACCGGCAATCGCGGGGCCGCCCAGCGTCGGACTGGCAGGTGCGGTGGCGACCGGCGGCTGTGCCTGTCCGGCATGCGAGGAGAAAGGCGCGATGACCAGCGCCGCAAGAAGTGCGGGTTTCATGGATGATCGTCCTGATGAGAAAGGCAGGGCCGTGCTCAGGCGGCTTTGGCGGCCTCGATTTCCGGCAGCGGCGGGAAGCTGATCGTGTTGTGGATCTCGACGGTGTTCGGTCCGAGCGCCATCGGGCAGCGTACGCCGGGCATGCCGGCAACGTCGAACAGCTCGGTGATATGGCCCTCGAGCCGAATCCATTCGACGATGTCGCCGCTGGCGAGATTGACGATCATGATGCCGCACCAGGGTTCGGCATCGCGGCCCTTCATCTCGCCATCGAGCAGCAGGCCGTTGAAGGTGCCGTTGCGCGGCTTGGACAGCGTGACGATGGCGTGGCCGGCATGGATGGCCAGCCCGCGCAGGAAGCCCGGGCAGAAGGCGATGTCGGTCTTGGCGCCGGTCTCGGGATCGATGCGGATGATCTGCCCGCGGCCGCTGTCGAGCGCATAGAGCGTGTCGCCGACGACGCGCGGGCTATGCGGCATCGACAGCTGGTCGGTGACGATGCGCTGGGTCTCGACCTCGATCAGCACACCGCCCTCGTGGCGCCGGTCGCGCCAGCCCGACAATATGTCTGAGCGGCTGACCGCGGTCACATAGCGCGGCTGGCCCTTGTCCATGGCGAGGCCATTCAGATGGCAACGATCCTCGGGCGCGAGCTTCGAGATGAAGTCCGGCTTCCACACCGGTCTGAAGCTGTGGGTGAGGTCGAGCGTGCAGAGCGCGCTATATTTGGTGTTAACGAAAATAACGTGGCCTTGCGCATCGACGCCGACCTCGTGGATGTCGACATCGCCGGTGGTCTGAGCGTTGCGCGGCACCAGCACCGCGTCGAACGCCTGGTTGCCGATCTCGCCGGGCTTGAGCATGTTCTCGAGCCGCCACAGCTGGAACTGCGAGCCGAGATAGAGCCGCCCCGGCTGCCAGCACAGCCCCATGGCATGGCTGAAATTCTGCTGGTTGAACGACACCGTGCCATTGGGATGGCTGCC
>DATGEV010000201.1:0-3881 GCA_035309885.1 Sphingomonas sp. | reverse complement strand
CCAGTTCATGTAGGTGGTGAGGAAACCGCCGACGAGCGGCCCGATCGCCGGCCCGATGAGCGCCGGGAGAGTGACGTAGGCCATGGCGGTCACGAGCTCGCTCTTCGGAAATGAGCGCAGCATGATGAGGCGCCCGACCGGCGTCATCATCGCGCCGCCCAGTCCCTGCAGGATGCGGGTCAGCACCAGCATGGGCAGCGAGGTCGCGAGGCCGCAGAGCGCCGACCCAAGCGTGAACACGCCGATCGCCGTGCAGAATACGCTGCGCGCGCCGAACCGGTCGGCGACCCAGCCGCTGATCGGAATGAAGACCGCGAGGCTCAGGAGATAACTGGTGATCGCGACATTGAGGCGCAGCGGATTCTCGCCGAGACTCTGGGCCATCTGAGGGATCGAGGTCGCAAGGATGGTCGAGTCCAGGTTCTCCATGAAGAATCCGCAGGCAATTACCAACGGGATCAGCAGCCGCAGCCGCGGCTCGGCGACGACGCGATAGGTCGGCTTCAGCGCACGATCGTCCTGGGATTCGATCATACTTTCCGGTGCAACTCCGCAGGCGGACGAGTGACCGATCTCAAGCCCCGTCTGAAGGCGTGAAGAACCGGCGCCACTAGGGCCACGGCTTCCGCCTCATCCTTGGCGTCCAGCACGGCGAAATCCGCGGGGTGGCCGACCGCAATGCCGTAATCCCCGAGGTTCAGGATGTGCGCGGCGTCGGTCGAAATCATCTCGAAGCACGCCTGGAGATCGTCGCGGCTGCTAACTTGCAAGGCGTTCGCGTGCAAGTTCGCCATCCGTACCAGCGAACAGTCTCCAAATGGCGTGAAGGGATTGAGGATGTTGTTGTTGGCGATGGAGCAGGTGACACCCAGACGATCATAGGTGTTGACGTCGACGATGCCGCGGCGGACGTCATACGTCTGGTCGCGCCCCATCAAGAAGAGATCGGTCGCGGGCAGGACAGTCACTGCGACACCAGCGTCGGCGAGCCGGCGCGCGATCGGCGCTTGCTGCACCGGCGGCAAGGTCGAGAGCTTGGTCACGTGGCCCACATTGACGCGACCGCCATATCGGTATTCCTCGGTGAGCGCGATCACGCCGTGGATGTCCATGGCTTCCGGCGTATTGCCGAAATCGAGGTGCAGGTCGACGTCGAGATCGTACTCGCGCGCAAGCTCGAATATCCGACGGATCTGTTTCATGTGATCGCTGTCGTAGCCGGGTGCGCCGCCGACCGCAGTGATGTGATCGCTGCGTTTGACGCCCTGCAGGAGCAAGTCTTCCGCGCCCGCAACGCCTGTCATCCCTTCCTGGAGAAATACGCAGGTCTCGAGATCGATCGCCCAGCGGTAATCCCGCGCGAGCACCTGAATGGCCTCGAGGCCGACGAGGCCGCCGCTGGGGTCGACCTCGACATGGTTCCGCATGCGCGTCGTGCCTTGCAGGATCGCGGCCTCGAGCGTCGCCTTGGCGCGGGCGTAGACGTCCTCGATGGTGAAGTCGCGCTTGGCGGCCTGGACGCGCTTTACCGCGTTGGCCGCATTGCGGCCGGGCTCTGAGCCGCAGCGCTCGATGATGCGTGACTTATCGAGATGGATATGGGACTCGACGAGACCCGGCGTCAGCAACTTGCCCGCGAGGTCCAGCTCCTCATGGCTGGTTGCGGTGATCCGCGGCGCGATCTCGGCGATCCTGCCGTCGACGACGCCGACCTCCTGCAGCCCGTCGCGACCGCGCCCCATCAGCGTGGCATTGCGCAGCACGAGATCCATCTGGTCTCCTCATGGGCTTGGCCCGATCCACGTCCACTTCTATGGTGCGCGGGCCTTGGTCGAGTCAACCGGGCGCGGGCGCAGCACAGGCCCGCGCCCCAATCACGAAGAGGCCTCGAAGCGCCCCGATGCCGCACGACCCCCGTCGCCTCGCGATCGCTCTCAGCGGGCTCTGCACCTTCATCAATCTCTATGCGACACAGCCGCTGCTGCCGCTCTTCGCCCGGGATTTCAACGCGAGCGCCGCCGAGGTGAGCCTCACGATCAGTGCCAGCACATTGGCGGTTGCATTGGTGGCGCCTTTCGTGGGCGTGGTCGCGGATGTGATGGGACGCAAGCGGATCATCACCGGCGCCATGGCGCTGATGGTGATCCCGACCGCGCTCGCGGCGCTCAGCACCTCGATCGGCGAGCTCGTTCTCTGGCGTTTCGCGCAGGGACTCCTCCTGCCGCCGATTTTCGCGGTGACGCTCGCCTATATCGGAGACGAATGGCCAGGCGAGGAGGTCGCGAGCGTGACCGCGGCCTACATCGCGGCGGGCGGCCTCGGGGGATTTCTCGGCCGGTTCCTCTCCGGCGTGGTTGCCGACCATGGTGGGTGGCAGGTGGCGTTCTTGATCTATGCCGCCGTGACCGGGGTCTCGGCTGCCTACGTCGCCTGGGCGCTGCCGCGCGAGCGGAATTTCGTGCGCGCGGAGGGCCTCCGGCATTCCGCGCGGCTCGCCGTCGGGCACCTGTTCAATCCGCCCATCGTTGCCACCTTCGCCATCGGTTTCGCGGTGCTGTTCTCGTTCGTCGCGGTGTTCACTTATGTGAACTTTCATCTGGCGGCGCCGCCTTTCGAGCTCACGACCTCGGCGCTGGGCTCGATCTTCGTGGTCTATCTGCTCGCCGTCGTGGTAACGCCGATGACCGGGCGCTGGGTGCGGCGCTTCGGGCGGCGCGCGCTGGTGATCGGCGCAGTCGCCCTCTGGTGCGTTGGTCTGCTGATCACCCTGGTGCCCACGCTCTCGGCCATCATCGCGGGGTTGGCGATCTGTGCCATCGCGGGCTTCATCTGCCAGGCCGCCGCAACCGGTTTGCTCGCCCAGCGCGCGGAGGCGGCCCGCTCCTCGGCGCTGGGCCTCTATGTCACGTGCTATTACCTCGGCGGCAGCGCGGGTGCGACCGCGCCGGCGCCTGTCTGGGAACGCGCGGGGTGGCCTGGCTGCGTTGCACTGGTGATCCTGGTGCTCACGGCCATGGCGGCGCTCGTCGCCCGTTTCTGGCGCGCCGAGCGCGCCGGTGAGGCGTGACGAGTGTCTCGTAAGCTACTGGTTAATCGTATAAATTCCATGATACGCGCGGACATCGACATTTTGGCAACACTTCCAGCTTTTCTGCGTGGCCCAATTGCGCGGCGTCGGTTCTGCCGACATTATCATTCATCATTCTCGTTTAATCCCAGGAAGAGGAGCAGGAGAGATGTTGGGTAAAATGTGGACGGTTGCCGTCGCCGCGGTGGTCGCGGGCGCGTTGGCAATGCCGGCGCCGGCCGCTTATGCGCAGACTTCGACCGCACCGGCGGCGCCAGCGGCGAAGCCCATGACCATGAAGAAGCCGATGGCGCGCAAGTCGTCGCACAAGATGAACTGCTATGACATGGCCTATCAGTCGGCGGCAATGCAGGATTGCCTGGCGAAGGGCGGCAATGCCACCGCGCCCAAGCCCATGATGAAAAAGTCGAGCAAGAAGAAGGCGACCACTTCGTAGCCAGGACGAGCGTTTCACCCGCGAGACGGTGCGGCTGCACCCGTTCGCGTTGGGGGACGAGTCGGCTGATGCGCCGGCACCGGCCTCGCGGGTCTTTTCTTCAGTAGAGCAGGCCGCCCCGGCCTAGTCCCTTTCGAGTCTATCGGCTCCGACGCTTGGCGCGCGCGGTCGGCGCCGCCGTCAAAGGATCATCCGGCCAGAAGTGCTTTGGGTAGCGTCCGCGCATCTCCGCGCGCACGGTGCCGTAGCCTGTCGCCCAAAATCCCCGGAGATCGCGCGTGACCTGTAGTGGGCGGCCCGCTGGCGACAGAAGATGCAGCACGATTGGCACTCGGCCACCCCCGACCGTGGGCGTTT
>DATGEV010000200.1:0-5685 GCA_035309885.1 Sphingomonas sp. | reverse complement strand
CCTCCGGCGACAGGCCGGCGAAGGGGATGATCGAGTCGAGGCGGTTGCGGAATTCCGGCGTGAACATCTTCTTCACTGCCTCCTCATCCTCGCCCTCGCGGGTGAGGTTGCCGAAGCCCAGCGACTCACGCGCCATGTCGGACGCGCCGGCATTGGTGGTCATGATGAGGATGGTGTTGCGGAAATCGACCGTCTTGCCGTGGTGATCGGTGAGCTTGCCGTTGTCCATCACCTGCAGGAGGATGTTGAACAGGTCCGGATGCGCCTTCTCGATCTCGTCGAGCAGCAGCACCGAATGCGGCTGCTGATCCACCGCGTCGGTGAGCAGGCCGCCCTGATCATAGCCGACATAGCCCGGAGGCGCGCCGATCAGCCGGCTGACCGAGTGGCGCTCCATATATTCGGACATGTCGAAACGCTGGAGCGGAATGCCCAGTATCTCGGCCAACTGGCGCGCCACCTCGGTCTTGCCGACGCCGGTCGGGCCGGAGAAGAGATAGTTGCCGATCGGCTTGTTGGGCTCGCGAAGCCCCGCGCGGCTGAGCTTGATCGCGGAGGCCAGCGTTTCGATCGCCTTGTCCTGGCCGAAGACGACGCGCTTGAGGTCGGTCTCCAGCGTCTCCAGCACCTTCTTGTCGTCGGTGCTGACCGACTTCGGCGGAATGCGCGCCATCGTCGCGACGACGGCCTCGACCTCCTTGGCGCCGATCACTTTCTTGCGGCGGCTTTCGGGCAGCAGCATCTGCATCGCGCCGGCCTCGTCGATCACGTCGATCGCCTTGTCGGGCAGCTTGCGGTCGTTGATGTAGCGCGCCGACAGCTCCACCGCCGACTTGATGGCGTCGGCCGTGTAGCGGAGATGGTGGTGCGCCTCGAACGAGGAGCGAAGCCCCGTCAGGATCTTCACCGTATCCTCGACCGACGGCTCGTTGACGTCGATCTTCTGGAAGCGCCGGAGCAGCGCCCGGTCCTTCTCGAAGTGGTTGCGGAACTCCTTGTAGGTGGTCGATCCGATGCAACGGATCGCACCGCCCGAGAGAGCCGGCTTGAGCAGGTTGGACGCATCCATCGCGCCGCCCGAGGTGGCGCCGGCGCCGATCACGGTGTGGATCTCGTCGATGAACAGTACCGCATGGGGCAGCTTTTCCAGCTCGCCCACGACCTGCTTCAGCCGTTCCTCGAAATCGCCGCGATAGCGCGTGCCGGCGAGCAGCGCACCCATGTCGAGCGAGTAGATCACCGCCTCGAGCAGCACGTCGGGAACCTGCTTCTCGATGATCTTGCGGGCGAGACCCTCGGCGATGGCGGTCTTGCCGACGCCCGGATCGCCCACATAGAGCGGATTGTTCTTCGAGCGACGGCAGAGAATCTGGATCGTGCGATCCACCTCGGGGCCACGGCCAATCAGGGGATCGACCTTGCCCTCCTTGGCCTTCTCGTTGAGGTTGACGGTGAACTGCTTGAGCGCGCTGTCGCCCTTCTGCTTGGGCTCGACCTTCTGCGCCTTGTCGTCCTCTGCGCCCTTCACCTCGCGTGCCTCCGTGGCTTGGCCGCCCTTGCCGACGCCGTGGCTGATGAAGCTCACCGCATCGAGCCTCGTCATGTCCTGCTGCTGTAGGAAATAGACCGCGTAGCTTTCTCGTTCGGAGAAGAGTGCGACGAGCACGTTGGCGCCCGTCACTTCCTCGCGGCCGGAGGACTGCACGTGAAGGATTGCGCGCTGGATCACGCGCTGGAAGCCCGAGGTCGGCGAGGGATCGGTTTCCTGATCCGTCTTCAGCGCATCGAGCTCGCTGTCGAGATAATGGGTCACCGCGTCGCGCAGCTCGGACATCTCGACGCCACAGCCGGCCATCACCTGCGCCGCATGCTCGTCGCCGATCAGCGCGAGGAGGAGGTGCTCAAGCGTCGCATATTCGTGGCGGCGCGTGCTGGCCGCGGCCAGCGCGTTGTGGAGAGTGGTTTCAAGTTCGCGAGCGAAAGAGGGCATTGTCGATCAACTCCTGGGCACACCCGGCCGAGGGGCGGGGGCCGTCTCGACAATGTCGGGTCGGTCGCCCGTTTCATCAAGGACAGCCACCTCGCCTTGAGGCTCCGAGCGGTTGCCGCGCGGTGGGCGGGCTGTCCTCATCGTTTGAATATGGCATCCGCACTTGCGCGGTGGTTAACGGAAGTCTGGATCTTAAGTCTTACCCGCCCGACCTCGGCTTCGAGCGCGGCGATGCGCGCCCGCAATTCCTCAATCGAAAAGGGATCGAGATCCTGGCGAGCCAGTGCGGCGAGAGGATCGTCGGCGCCTTTCGGGAGGAAATCGTCCGGTTCCATCGTCAGAAAGTTGACCCGAAACGGCGCGCTGTCAATAAACGCCGCACAGAGAGTGTGTGAACGGGGGACAGAGTGGCGAAGCTGCCGGAACGGATGATCGCGATCGACCCGATGGAGGCCGGTGGCCCGGCTGTGTTGCAGCCGGTTGAACGGCCGGTTCCCGTGCCCGGGCCCGGGGAATATCTGATCCGCGTGGCAGCGGCCGGCGTAAACCGGCCGGACGTGCTCCAGCGCAAGGGCCATTATCCGCCGCCGCCCGGCGCGTCCTCGATCCTCGGCCTCGAGATTGCCGGGACGATCGTCGCGGTGGGCGAGGGGGCGGATCCCACCATGCTCGCTCAGCCGGTCTGCGCGTTGCTGTCGGGCGGCGGCTATGCCGAATATTGCGTGGCGCCGGCGGGCCAGTGCCTGCCCGTGCCGCCCGCGCTGACGATGGTGGAAGCGGCGGCGCTGCCGGAGACGCTCTTCACCGTCTGGTCCAACCTGTTCGAGCGCGCCTATGCGGCCGAAGGCGACACGGTGCTGGTGCATGGCGGCACCAGCGGCATCGGCACGATGGCGATCCTGCTCGGCAAGCTGTTCGACCTGACGATGATCGTCACCTGCGGGTCGCACGAGAAATGTGATCGTGCGCGCGAGATCGGGGCCGATCACGCGATCAACTACAAGACCCAGGATTTCGTCGACGAGGTGAGGCGCATCACCGGCGGGCGCGGGGTTCAGATCGTGCTCGACATGGTGGGCGGCGACTATGTGCCGCGCAACCTGGCCTGCCTCGCGGAGGATGGGCGCCATGTCACCATCGCCGCGCAGGGCGGGCTGAAGGCGGAGATCAACATCGTCGACCTGATGCGCCGCCGGTTGACGCTGACTGGGTCGACGCTGCGCGTCCGCGATACCGCGTTCAAGTCGCTGGTGGCGGACGAGATCGCGCGGACCGTCTGGCCGCATGTCGCGGAAGGGCGGCTCAAGCCGGTGATCGACGCCACCTTCCCGCTGGCGCGGGCGGCTGACGCGCATGCCCACATGGATAGTGGCGATCATGTCGGCAAGATCGTGCTGACTGTCGGCTGAAAGGGCTCGCGCGATGGAAAGGCTTATCCTCCACGAGGATCCGGTTTCGGGCAATTGCTACAAGATCCGGCTGGTGGCCGCGCATTGCGGGCTGCCGCTGGAGCGCCGCTTCTACGACATCCTGAAAGGCGAGACGCGCACGCCGGAGTTCCTCGCAACCGTGAACGCCAACGGTCGCATCCCGGTGCTCCAGATCGGTGACCGCTTCCTGCCGGAGAGCGGCGCGGCCTGTTTCTATCTGGCGGACGGATCGCCGCTGATCCCGCAGGATCGCTTCGAGCGGGCGGACATGCTGCGCTGGATGTTCTTCGAGCAGTATCATCACGAGCCCAATGTCGCGACGCTGCGCTTCTGGCTGGCCTTCGTCGGCGAGGAGCGGCTGAGTGCGGACCAGAAAGCCGTGCTTCCCGCCAAGCGCAAGGCCGGCGAAGCGGCGCTCGACCTCATGAACGAGTATCTGCGTGATCGCGACTTCTTCGTGGGCGGCCGTCTGACGCTCGCCGACGTGGCGCTTTATGCCTATACGCATGTCGCGGATGCGGGCGGCTTCGATCTGACGGGCTGGCCGGCGGTACAGGCGTGGTGCGCTCGCGTCTCGGCGTTGCCGGAGCATGTGACGATCGATTCCTGAACCGTTTCCGGACCCTGTGACATAGGCGGATCTTCGCAAAAGCGTGCGAAACGCTTGCTCCATCCGCTTCGTCGCGATACATTCGTCCCATGCAAAGGCCGCTCCCGCGTTGGGGCGGCCGTTTCTTTATCCATCGGAGAGCAACCGTGTCCCAGCCGCTCATGCCCCATGCGACCGCGTCCTGGCTGGTCGACAACACCGCGCTCAGCTTCCAGCAGATCGCCGAGTTTTGTGGGCTCCACATCCTCGAGGTTCAGGCCATCGCCGACGACACCGCGGGCACTCGCCTGACGGGCCGCGATCCCGTCCGCGCGCATGAGCTGACGATGGAGGAGATCGAAAAGGGCCAGGCCAACCCGAACTACAAGCTGCAGATGTCGAAGGGGCCGGAGCAGGCGCGCCGCACCAAGGGGCCGCGCTACACCCCGGTTTCCAAGCGCCAGGACAAGCCGGATGGCATCGCTTGGATCATTCGTAATCACCCCGAGGTTTCGGACGGCGCGATCGGCAAGCTGATCGGTACCACCCGCACGACCATCGCGGCGATCCGCGATCGCACCCACTGGAACATCGCCAACATCACGCCCAAGGATCCGGTGACGCTGGGCCTCTGCTCGCAGCGCGAACTGGACGCGGTGGTGGCCAAGGCCGCCAAGTCCGCCGGCATCGAGGCGCCCGTCGACGAGCGCCTGTCGGGCGATCGCGCTGCGCTGATCGAGGAACTGCGCGCCCAGCGCGACGCCGCGCATCGCCTGCCGCAGGAGGATTCTGAAGGCGAGACTTCGCGTCCCAGCTACAGCCTGCCCGAGGGTGTAGTCGATCCGTTCAAGCGGTGAAGATTGGGCGGGCCGGATTAAGTGGCCCGCCGATTCTGGTTTTTATTTACATTTATGAATGCATGGATTTGACGATATCTTGTCGGGTGCTTTCTTGACGTCGCCGCTCGGGCTATACTGGCGTCATGGAGGGTTCGCCTGGACAAGAGTACGGTGCCTACCGCCACCCGGCGAACTGGGCACTGGACTTTGAGCCGCTTTCGCTGCCCGACATGTTCGAGCGAATGGCGGAGGAACGGCCGCGTGCCTCGCTGATCGATTTCTTCGGGCGCAAGTTCAGCTATGGCGAGGTGGCCGATCTCGCGCGCCGGGTAGCGACCGGGCTGGCCGGGCTCTGTATCCGGCCCGGGGATCGCGTGGGTCTCTATCTTCCCAACGTGCCTTATTATGTCGTTGCTTATTATGGCGCGCTTCGGCTGGGCGCGGTGGTGGTCAACCTCTCTCCGCTCGGTTCGCAGAAGGAGATCAGCCGGCAGGTGAACGATTCGGGCGTCCGCCTGATCTTCACGCTCGATACCGTGGCGCTGCTGTCGCAGGCGATGCAGCTTATTGATGCCGGGGCGCTGGAGCGTCTGGTGGTCGGATCCGTGGCGCGTGTCCTCCCGCTGCGGCGCGGGCTGCTCTATCGTCTTGTGCACGGTGGCAATCGCGCCGCGGTTCCGGTCCATGATCGGGTGATGAAATTCGAGGCGCTGGTCGCCAATGACGGGACCGTGCCGAAGCTCGGTGTCGATCCCGAACGCGATGTGGCGCTGCTCCAATATACCGGCGGCACCACCGATGAGCCGAAGGCGGCGATGCTGACGCATCAGGCACTCA
>DATGEV010000199.1:0-2086 GCA_035309885.1 Sphingomonas sp. | reverse complement strand
CGTCGATCTCGGCGGCCCGGGTCGCCTCGATCGCGTAGCCGAGCAGGGGGATGAAGAGAATCGGGAGAAACGCGACGCAGAGCAAGCCGAGAGCCCACTTCGGCCGCCAGTCGCCGCGAAACGGCCAGGCGAACGACTCGGCGATGAGCTTCACGACCGCGATTCCGCCATTCGGGCACAGATGGTCGCATCAAGCGCCATCGATGGGGCTATTCGGGCCCAGATGGTTGGTCAGGCCCGGGCTTCGATCCTCAGCGGTTCGGCGGCTTCGCCTTCTTCCATGATGTAGGCGCAGCCATACGGGTCGCGGAAACCAAGCGCCTTCACGCTCGCGTGCACGTCAGACCCTTCGAGGATTCCCTCCAGCACCCCTGCGTGGAACCGGCAGATGACCGGCGCGCGCCGGCACACCTCAGCGAAAAGGCAGTTCGTGCAGTCGACCATGCCGCCGCGCGTCTCGTACTCGGCGCCCATCTCGACGAGCGGCTCGAGCGCGCTCATGACCGAACGCGCTCCAGGGTGGGCCAGCTCGGCGCCCAGGTGGCGCCCGGCCCGCCTCACGGCGTGACTTCCGATGTCGCCCAGGCCGTCGAAGGCCTGGGCCAGCGCTTCGGCGACCACGTCGTAGCGGCGCATGGGGTGGCTGATCTGGACCGGGCCACCCGTCAGCCTGTAGATCTTGGCCGGCTTGCCCGGCAGCCCCCGCCGATGGGCCACTTCGAGGTAGCCCAGGGAGACCAGGCGTTCCAGGTGCTCGAAGGCCACTGAGCGATGAACACCAGATTCCCGCGCCACGTCGTCGACGCTGCGAGGCTTCCGGTCGGCGTAAAACCGCAGCAGGATGTCACGGCGGGTGAAGTCGCGGAGCGCTCCAAGCGCCCGCTCCATATCGGTCGTCACCACCCCGAAGCATACCCCCAAACCGGTTGAGTGGGTATAGCGGCTCTATGGCAAGGATTCGTGTCCCACGAAGTTGCGCTGTTGAAATCTCAGCCGGCATCTGCGACAGTGGTTGGCACGCAAGCGGGGGAATGAGATGTTGCTGACACAGCAACGGTTTAGCCAGGCTCGAGCGCGGATTGTCGGGATTGGCGCTCGGGTCGTCGTGACTGGGCCGGTCGCCGCAGCCGGCATCTTCCTCGGGCCCATCCCGCCGCCAGTTCCGGATGTGCCGGTCGTGAACGCCCCGCTCGAGCGGGTCACGTCGGTGCTGCCGACGGCCGTCCCCACGCTGCCGGCGACGGTCGTCGCTTCGGCTCCCACCGCCATTCCGACGGGCCAGCTCCCCGACGTGGCGCCGCCAGCCCAGGCGGGCACGAGCGCTCCGGCAAGCGGCGCTCCGGCTGCCCCCACCTCGAATCTCCAGGCACCTCACGCGACGGAAACCCCGCGCCCTGGGCTGCCCATCCCCTTCACGTCGATCGTGATCTCCTCGCCGCTCGACGTGGCGCTCGTAGGCGCCATCGCCACGCTGCCGCTGCTGCTCGCGATCTGGCTATTTCTCGCCGCCCGAACCCTTGTCGAGGCCAAGCGCGCCCGCGATTCCCAGGTTCGGCTCACCCTCGCGGCTGATCTCGGATTGCGGCCTCGCGAGCTCCTTTCGATCAGCACCAAGGCCCTCTTCAAGCTGCGCGAGCAGTCGGCTTTCGATGAGCTGACCGGGACCCTGCGGCGGGCCGCCGGAATCTCGATCGCGGAGCGAGAGCTGGCTCGCGCCCAGCGCCATCACGCCCCGTTGACGATCGCCTTCGTCGACGTCGACGGGCTGAAAGAAGCAAACGACCGCAAGGGCCATCTCGCCGGTGACAGGCTGCTGCGCGGCGTCGCCCAGGCGCTGAAATCGGGCCTTCGCGCGCAGGACATGCTGCTCCGCTTCGGCGGCGACGAGTTCATCTGCGTCCTGCCCGACACGACGGCCGAAGCCGGACGCGCGAAGCTGCGCGAGGTGCAGTCCGAAGCCGTCCGCTCCGGCATGCGATTTACGTTCGGGCTGGCCCAGCTGGAGCGTGGCGACGACATCGTTTCGCTGCTCGCCCGGGCCGACCGCGAGCTGTACGACTTCAAGGCCAGGCGGGGCGAGATCGTG
>DATGEV010000198.1:0-5350 GCA_035309885.1 Sphingomonas sp. | reverse complement strand
CGGTCTCCGCCAGCCGCGTCACCAGTGCCGGGCGCGCCTGCTCGGCCTCGACGACACGCGCGGCAAGCATCTCCGCCTCCTGCGTCAGCCGCGCGATCGCGGCGGCGGCGTCCTCGGCGAGCGCGCCCTCACGCGCGCGGTCGCTCTCCAGCGTCTCGCGCAGGCGGGCGATCTCGGCGATGCGGCGTTCGAGCGTGGTGCGCTCGGCCTTGAGCGTGTCCAGCCGGTGCCCTGCGGTCGAGGCGACGTCGCGCGCGGACTGCGCCGCCGATCGCGCCGCCGCCAGCCCCTGCGCCGCTTGGGCCGCCGCCTCTGTGGCGCGGCGCTGGCGATCGGCGGCGGCGGTGACGCCAGCCTCGGTGGCCTCGGCCTCGCGCTTGGCCGTCGCCGTCGCCTCGGATGCCTCGCGCCAGCGCGCGTAGATCAGCCGCCCCTCGGCCACCCGAATCTCGGCCGAGAGCAGCCGGTAGCGCTCGGCCGCGCGCGCCTGCCGCCGCAGCGCCGAGGCGCGCGCCTCCATGTCGCCCAGCAGCGTGTCGAGCCGTTCGAGATTGGTTTCCGTCGCGCGCAGCTTCTGTTCGGCGTCGCGGCGGCGGACATGGAGGCCGGCGATCCCCGCTGCTTCCTCCAGCATCGCGCGCCGCTCGGTCGGGCGCGCGGCGATGATGGCGCTGATCCGGCCTTGGCTCACCAGCGCCGGGCTGTGTGCGCCGGTCGCAGCGTCGGCGAAGAGGAGGGCCACATCCTTCTGGCGCACGTCGCGCCCATCGATGCGGTAGGCCGATCCCGCGCCGCGCTCGATCCGGCGGACAATCTCGGCCTCTTGTGGCCCGCGCTCGTCGGGGCGCTCGATCAGCATCGAGACTTCGGCGAAGTCGCGCGCCGGCCGCTGGGTGGTGCCGGCGAAGATCACATCTTCCATGCCGCCACCGCGCAGCGACTTGGGGCTGGCCTCGCCCATCACCCAGCGGATCGCTTCGAGCAGGTTGGACTTGCCGCAGCCATTGGGGCCGACGATTCCCGTCAGCCCCGGCTCGATCACCAGCTCGGCCGGATCGACGAAGCTCTTGAAGCCCGAAAGCTTGAGCCGCCGGATCCGCATATCGGCCCCCCGTCCCCCCGGCGCCCGCGTCAGGCGCCGACCGCAGTCTTCAGCGCCGGCTCGAGCGACTGCCAGTCATAGACGTTGGCTGCGGTGCTGCCGTTGATCACGAAGGTTGGCGTGCCGGTGATGTTGTAGCGCTTGGTGCCGTCGTTCATGTGGGCGATGAGCGCGTCGACCGCCTTCTGATCGGCGAGGCAGGCGCGGCCCCTGGCCTCGGGCACGCCGCGCTGGCCGACGAAGCCCAGATAGCCGAGCTGATCGGCCCACATCGCCGCCTGCTGGGCGGGCGTCTTACCGTTCAGGCCCTGGGTGAAGCCGTCGGGCAGCTTCTCGAGCTTGGGCAGCGTGTTCTTCTGGTCCGCCATCATCTGCTCCAGGATCGGGAAGAAGGTCTGCGGGCCGTTGCACTGGCCGAGCAGGATCGCCGCGATGTCGGGCGCGTGGATGGCGAAATCGCGGAACTCGTAGCTCACCTTGCCGGTGGCGATATATTTGCTCTTGAGCTCGGGCACGCCCTCTTCGGTGAACTTACCGCAGTGCGGGCAGGTGCGCGAACCATATTCGATCAGCTTCACCGGCGCGTCGGGATTGCCCATCAGATAGCCGCCATCGGGCGTCGCCGCCACCTGCCCGACCCAGCCGCCTGCCGGGGCGGCCGCGACCGGGCCGCTGGCGGCCGGCGTGGGGGTACCGGTCGACGCGCTTTCGTCGACCTTCTTGTGGCAGCCGGCGAGGGTCAACGCGGCGGCGGCGGCGAGGCCGGCGAGAAGCGTACGGGCTTTGATCGTCATGATGCGCGATACTCCTAGTGGTTCAGCTCTTGAGCGCGGCCTGGATCTTGGGTTCGAGCGCAGCCCAGCCGAACACGTCGGGCTGGAGCGTGTCGTTGATGAGGAAGCCCGGCGTGCCGTTGATCTTGCGGACATTCCAGGCATCCTCGGTCGAGCGCTGGAGCGCCGCCTCGGCGCCCTTGTCGTCGAGACACTGGGTCAGCGCGGCGGGCGTCACGCCATGCTTGGCGACGATCGCCTCAAGCCCGGCATTGGTGACGAGGGTGCGGACCGCGGTCATCTTGGCGGGCCCGTTGAGCTCGTCCTTGTGTGCGCCGATCCACTCGGAGGCCTTGCTTTCCCACTGCGACTGCGCCGCCATCACATCCTCGACGGTGCCGAAATAGGTGCGCGGGCCAGCACAGCGCGTGCTGAGCGCGGTGACGAAATCGAGCGCATCGCGCAGCGCCACGCGCACCTCGAAGCTCACCTGGCCGGTGCTGACATATTTCTGCGTCAGCGGGCCGAACGCTTCACCCGAAAACGCCGCGCAATGCGGGCAGGTGAAGGAGAAATATTCGACCAGCTTCACCTTGGCGTTGGGATTGCCCATGCGGAAGCCGCCCTCGGGCGTGGCGGTGACGACATGCGTCCAGTCGGCCGCGGTGGGTGCCGCGGGCTCGGCGGGCTTGGTCGCAGCCTGGGCGGCGGGGCTGGCGAAGGCGGCAGTGGCGACAAGCAGGGCAACAACAGCGTTTTTCATTCGGACGGCTCCGGCAGGCGCGGTGCGCCGGTGGTGAAGGAGAGGCCCTCGGCCAGCGATTCGAGCACGGCGCGCAGCTCCGGATCGCCCACCGAGCGCAGGCTGTCGCCCAGCTCGACCGGCTGGAGCGCGGGCCGCACCGGTGCGGCGGGACGAGCACGGCGCGGCTGGGCGGCACCCTGGCGGATCTGCACACGCGCCACCGCCGGATAGCCGAAGAAGCGGTTGACCCGCTCGATCAGCGTCGGCGCGATATGCTGCATCATCGGGGCATGCGCGCCCTCGACCGCGAGCGTCAGCACGCCGTCCGATCGCTTGCCCGTCGGGAAGCGGATCGATTCGGGGGAGGAGACGCCGGCATAGCGCTTGCCGACGATCTCGGGCCAGCGACTCACCACCGCTGACTGGACGAAGCCGAAACGCCGAAACGCCGCGCCGCCGACATCAGGCAGGATTTCGGAGAGCGCACGGGCACGCGCCTGACGCGGCGCCTCGCCGGGCGTCTTCGCCCTGCGCGACACCTTCTTTTCCCCCGTCACCCCTGAACCCCGTTCCGTCATTCTCCTCCCCATGCCATAGGCGCCCCATGCCCGTCGATACGCCCGACGATCCCGCCCGCACGCTGCTGGCCTGGTATGATGCCCACGCCCGCGCGCTGCCGTGGCGGACGCCGCCCGGTGCGGCCACGCGGCCCGATCCCTATCGCGTCTGGCTGAGCGAGGTAATGCTCCAGCAGACCACGGTGGCGGCGGTCGGCCCCTATTTCGCGAAGTTCACGACTCGCTGGCCGACGGTCAGCGCATTGGCGGCCGCCGACGAGGCCGAGTTGATGGCCGCCTGGGCCGGGCTCGGCTATTACGCCCGCGCCCGCAACCTGATCGCCTGCGCGCGGGCCGTGGCGCGGGATCATGGCGGCGCCTTCCCCGACAGCGAGGAGGGCTTGCGCGCGCTGCCCGGCATCGGCGCCTATACCGCCGCCGCGATCGCAGCGATCGCGTTCGGCCGGCGCGCGGTGGTGGTCGACGCCAATGTCGAGCGCGTGGTGACGCGGCTGTTCGCGATTCGCGAGCCGCTCCCCGCCGCGCGCCCGCGCATCCGTGACTATACCGACAGCATCACGCCCGACCAACGCGCGGGCGATTTCGCGCAGGCGATGATGGATCTCGGCGCGACGATCTGCACACCGCGAAACCCGCGCTGCCTTGCCTGCCCGCTGTCGGCCGGCTGTATGGCCCGCGCCGAGGGCGCGCCCGAGATCTACCCGGTCAAGGCCGCGAAGAAGCCCAGGCCGCTGCGGCGCGGCACCGCCTACTGGCTGCAGTCGGAGGGTGCGGTGCTGCTCGTCCGCCGGCCCGACAAGGGCATGCTGGGCGGGATGCGCGCGTTGCCCGGCGGCGATTGGGGCGATATCGCCGAGCTCGCCCCACCGATGGCCGCCGACTGGCGCCCGCTCGGCACCGTCGCTCACGTCTTCACCCATTTCGCGCTGTCGCTCGACGTGATGGCCATGGAACTGCCCGGCCGCCCGATCGAGGGCGAATGGTGGCCGCTCGACCGGCTCGACGAGGCCGGATTGCCCACTCTCTACGCGCGCGCCGCGGATCTTGGCCGCGCCTTCTCCGAAGAGGCACTCGCTGCATGACGATCGTTCCCGGCTTCACCGGTTCGCCGCTCGACCGCATCGACGCGGCCCGCCATGACGAGGCGCTGGTCGCCGCGATGCGCGCCGATCCGCAAGCGCTGCTGCTGCTGCTCGACGGGCTGCACCCCCTGGGCGCCGAGGAGGGTTCGCTCGGCTGGGCGCCGCTCGCCGAGGTGCAGGTCGAGGTCGAGCTGGCGCTGCTCGGCCGGCTGGAGGGGCGCCCGCGATTCGTTGCGCTGACGCCGGGTGTTTCGGGCTTCAAGCGCACGCCCGAGCTGTTCGCTGCGATCACCGCACTCTCGCCCGAGGAGGCCGGCACCTATGCCGCCGCGCGCAGCCTGATCGACTGGCACGCGCGCCACGGCTTCTGCCCTCAGTGCGGGCACGCCACCATCTCCTTCCGCGCCGGCTGGGGCCGCCGCTGCCCCCATTGCGAGGCCCAGCATTTCCCGCGCGTCGATCCTGTGGTGATCATGCTCGCCCAGCATGGTGAGGGCGATGCGGCGCGCGTGCTGGTCGGCCGGCAGGCGATGTTCCCGCCCGGCCGCTATTCGGCGCTGGCCGGCTTCCTGGAGCCGGGCGAATCGATCGAGGAAGCGGTGGCGCGCGAGATGCACGAGGAGGCGGGAATCGCCGTCCATTCGGTGCGCTACATCGCCTCGCAGCCCTGGCCCTTCCCCTCGCAGCTGATGATCGCCTGCGTCGCAATGACCGATGAGGACCAGTTGGTGATCGACACCACCGAACTGGAGGATGCGCGCTGGGTCGACCGCGCGGGCGTCGCCGCGGCGCTGGCCGGCGAGCCCGACGCGCCCTTCCTGCCGCCGCCCCGCTATGCCATCGCGCACACGCTGCTGCGGCGCTGGCTGGCGGAGAGCTGAGGGTTTAAACCTCGCGGCTGCGGGCGCGGCGGTAGGTGCCGAGGAGGCGCACCCAGCGCGAATAGAAGGCCAGCTCCTCCAGCGCGCGGGCGACGCCGGGCTCGTCGGGATGGCCTTCGATGTCGGCGTAGAATTCGGTCGCCTGGAAGGCGCCGCCGCGCTGGTAGCTTTCCAGCTTGGTCATGTTGA
>DATGEV010000197.1:0-6485 GCA_035309885.1 Sphingomonas sp. | reverse complement strand
CCCTCGACGCCGATCGTCGCCAGGCGGCGCAGACCGTCGAAGCCGCGCAGGCCGAGCGCAACCGCCTCTCGAAGGAGATCGGCAAGGCCTTCTCGTCGGGCGACCGCGCCGGCGGCGAGGCGATGCAGGCGGAGGTCGCGCGCCTGAAGCAGGAAATCAGCGACGGCGAGGCCCGCGAGGCGGAAATCGCCGGCACGCTTAACGCCACACTTGCCGAGATCCCCAATGTCGCCTTCACCGACGTGCCGGACGGTGTCGACGAGAATGACAATGTCGAGGTGAAGGCCTGGGGGGCGCCGACCGAACTCGGCTTCGCGGCAAGGGAGCATGACGATCTCGGCCGCGCGCTCGGCATGGATTTCGACGCCGCAGGCATCGTATCGGGCGCACGTTTCGTTTATCTCAAGGGCCAGATCGCCCACCTCAACCGGGCGATCGGCCAGTTCATGCTCGATCACCAGACCCAGCAGCATGGCTATACCGAGGTCGCGCCGCCGCTTCTGGTCCGGTCCGAGGCGATGTTCGGCACGGGGCAGCTCCCCAAGTTCGCCGAGGATCTGTTCCAGACCACCGACGGCCGCTGGCTGATCCCCACCGCCGAGGTGAGCCTCACCAACTATGTGCGCGAGAAGATCCTCGCAGAGGCCGAACTGCCGTTACGCTTCGCCGCGCTGACGCCCTGCTTCCGCGCCGAGGCGGGTGCCGCCGGCCGCGACACGCGTGGCATCATCCGCCAGCACCAGTTCGACAAAGTCGAAATGGTGTCGATCGTCACACCCGAGCAGTCCGATGACGAGCATGAGCGCATGACCCGTGCCGCCGAAAGCGTGCTGGAGGCGCTCGATCTGCCCTATCGTCGCATGCTGCTGTGTACCGGCGACATGGGCTTCACCGCCGCGCGCACCTTCGATCTCGAAGTGTGGCTGCCCGGCCAGCAGCGCTATCGCGAGATCTCGTCCTGCTCGACCTGCACCGACTTCCAGGCGCGCCGCATGAACGCACGCTACCGTCCGACCGGCGAGAGTAGGGGCACGCGTTTCGTCCACACGCTCAACGGCTCTGGCCTCGCGGTAGGCCGCACGCTGGTAGCGGTGATGGAGAATTACCAGACCGCCGATGGCGCGGTGCGCATCCCAGAGGTGCTCCGCCCCTATCTGGGCGGCATCGAAGTGATCGAGCCGGCCTGATCATGCGCATCCTGGTCACCAACGACGACGGTATCAACGCCCGCGGCCTCGGCATCGCCGAGGCTATCGCGCGGCACTTCACCGACGATGTGTGGGTGGTAGCGCCATCGGAGGAGCAGTCAGGTGCTGGGCACTCGCTCACCCTCACCCGCCCGCTCCGGCTGCGGAAGCATGACACACGTCGCTTCTCGGTGACCGGCACGCCCACCGACGCGGTGATGATGGCGCTGCTCGAAGTGCTCGACGGGCCGCCCGACCTGATTCTGTCGGGCGTCAACCGCGGCGCTAATCTCGGCGAGGATGTCACCTATTCGGGCACTGTCTCGGCGGCAATGGAGGGCGCGCTCGCCGGCGTCCGCTCGATCGCGCTGAGCCAGGTCTATGCGCGCGAGGCCGCGGGCGAGAACGTGTCCTTCGCCGCAGCAGAGGGTTGGGGCGAGCGCGTCGTCCGTCCACTCCTCGACACGCCGTTCGCGCCGGGAATGCTGGTCAACGTCAATTTCCCCGCGCTCGCCGCCGATGCCGTGAAGGGTATCCGCGTCGTCAGCCAGGGCATCCGCGACTATGGCCGCGCGAGCATGGTGCCCCACACCGATCCCCGCGGCTTCCCTTATTACTGGCTGCACTTCGGCGGCATTGTCAGCACGCGAGGGCACGACACCGATCTGGAGGCGATCGCCGACGGATATGTGGCGGTCACACCGCTCCATCTTGACCTCACCCATCGCGAAGCGCTCGCGTCGCTGGCCGCAAGCTATTGATCGCGCGGTGCTTGGCAGCGTAGCGATCGACCGGTAAGGCAGCAGCCTAGGGGCAATAAGCAGGGTAGCAAGGGAATGGCGTCGCATAGCGCGCGTTGGATGGCGGCGATCGCGTTGCTTGCCACCAGCGGCTGCATTCCCCGCGTCGCCCCTCCTGAAAGTTACGGTGATCAGGGGCAGACACCGCCCCCGCCGCATCGCACGCATGGGCATCCCGCCCCATCCAACCCCGCGGACGGCCACATCCGCACCACCGATATCCCGAGCTCGGCAAAGCAGCCGACGCCGAGCTGGCTGGCCCGACAGGTCGAGCCCGATGCGCGAACGATCCCCGATTCGACCTATGTCGTGAAGCCCGGGGACACGATCCGCTCGATCGGCAACAGCACCGGCGCTGGTTCGGAAGCGATCGCGCGGGCCAACGCGATCCCTGCCCCCTTCATGGTGCGGGTCGGGCAGCGCCTGAAGATTCCGGGCGGGCGCTATCATCTGGTGCGTGAGGGTCAGAGCGGCATCGCCATCGCACGCGCCTATGGCATCGAATGGTCGCGCATCACCGACCTCAACGACCTCCAGCCCCCCTATGTGCTGCGCAACGGCCAGCGCCTGCTACTGCCGAGCACCGCCGAAACCGCGCACATGACGGTGGAGCAGCGCGCGCAGGCGTTCAGCCTCGACATCGACGATCTCGCCACCGGCTCCGAACCTGCCATCGCGTCCAACGAGGCGCCGAAACAGGCGACCGCAACGCCTAAGCGGCCGCTCCATACGGACGTCGCGATTGCCGAACCGCGCGCCTTCGCCGGCAAGTTCGACTGGCCGCTCACCGGCCCGATCATCGGCCGCTTCGGCCCCGCCGGCGACGGCCGCCGCAACGACGGCATCAACATCGCCGCCGAGCGCGGCGAAGATATCCACGCGGCGGCCGATGGCGTGGTCGCCTATGCGGGTTCGGCGATCGCCGTCTATGGCGGGTTGATCCTCATCAAGCATGGCGACGGCTGGATCACCGCCTACGGCCATGCCGAGCAGATCCTCGTCACGCGCGGACAGACCGTGCATCGTGGCGACGTGATCGCGCACGCCGGTGCGACCGGCTCGGTCAACAAGCCGCAGCTCCATTTCGAAATCCGCAACAAGCGCACGCCGGTCGATCCGCTACGCTTCCTGCCATCACCACAGGGTTAGCGGACAAAGCCGGGGGGCGGGGGAACATGCAGGTTGCAGCAGTCATATCGGCCTCGATGCTCGTCATCAGCCTCATTCTGGCGACAGCGATGGCGATCGCCTGGGTTTGCTTCGGGCGGCCCCGCCACGCGCTGAGCTGGGGGATCGCCTATCTGCTCTACGGCGCCGAGATCATCTTCGTCGGGATCGGAGCGGCGATCCCGTCGCTCTATAGCCTGCTGGAGCCTTTCGCGTTCGTCTGTGTGCTGGCACCGGCCATCCTGGTGGCGATCGGCGCCCGCCAGCGCGCCGGGCTCCCGTCCTGGGCAGGGCGACTGGCGACCGCCGCGACCGCACTGTTCGTCGTGTCGGAGGCCTTCCGCCATCTTCACCCGATCCCCTGGTTGTCAGCGGGCGATGGCCTGTTCACCTCGGCGATGCTGGCCATTGCGATCGCGGCCGTCCGGCCGCGCGATCGCCAGCCCGAGCCGGCGGAGTGGGTGACGATCGCCGCACTGGGCGTCTTCATCCTGTTCGAGCTGCTGCTCGTCGCCGCGGACATGAACAGCATTGCCCATCCGCATGACGCCCGGCGGCACGAACTCTTCACCAACCTTTATCTCTCCGGGCTGACCCCAGTGTTCGTTGCCAACGGCATTGCGGCGATCCTGCTGGTGGCGTCGGACCTCGCGGCGCGCCTGCGGACGCTCGCCGCCAACGATCCGCTGACCGGCGTGCTCAACCGGCGCGGCTTCCATGAGGCGGCGCTCCGCGCCATCGCCAACGGCCGGCGCCATCGCCATGCGATCACGGTGGTGGCGGTCGACATCGACCACTTCAAGAGCATCAACGACCGCTTCGGCCACACCGCCGGCGACCGCACGCTGCTGTTCGTCGCCGGGCGGCTTTCGCAGGGGCTGCGCAAGGGTGATCTGGTGGGGCGGATAGGCGGTGAGGAGTTCGCGCTCCTCCTGGTCAACATCGGTGCCGAGCAGGCGTGCGACGCGATGGACCGGATGCGTTCGGAGATTGCCGCAGGTTTCAGGGACAATGGCGCGCCGGTGCCGGTGACGGCCAGCTTCGGCGTTGCCACGGTGGCGCTCGACGTCGCCCCGCCCGAGCATTTGCTGGCCGAAGCGCTCGATGAAGCGGACCGGGCGCTCTATCGTTCGAAAATCGAAGGCCGCAACCGCACGACACTGGCCTACGCGCGGGCCTAGTAAATCGGCGCGATCTGCACTATGTGCCCCGCGCTCCCATGGCAACGATACTCCCCACCCCGCCCAAGGTCGGCATGGTTTCGCTCGGCTGTCCGAAGAACCTTGTGGACAGCGAACGCATCCTGACCAAGCTCCGCTCGGACGGATATGCCATGTCCGCCGACTATGCCGGCGCCGACATCGTGCTGGTCAACACCTGCGGCTTTCTCGATTCCGCCAAGGAAGAGAGCCTTGAGGCCATTGGTGAGGCGATCGCGGAGAATGGCCGCGTCATCGTCACCGGCTGCATGGGCAAGGAAGCGGAGATGATCCGCGAGCGCTTCCCCGACGTGCTCGCCGTCACCGGCGCGCATCAATATGAGCAGGTCGTGGGCGCGGTCCACGACGCGGCGCCGATCGCGCCGTCGGCCTTCCTCGATCTGGTGCCCGAGCGCGACCTGAAGCTGACGCCGCGCCACTACAGCTATCTGAAGATTTCCGAGGGCTGCAACCACCGCTGCTCCTTCTGCATCATCCCGAGCCTGCGCGGCGATCTCGTCAGCCGCCGGCCTGACGCGATTCTGCGCGAGGCCGAGAAGCTGGTCGCTGCCGGCACCAAGGAACTGCTGGTCATCAGCCAGGACACTTCGGCCTATGGCGTCGACCTGCGCCACACCGCCTATCCGCTGAAGAGTGGCGGAGAAGTGCGCGCGCACATGACCGACCTCGCGCGCGAGCTGGGCAAGCTCGATGCATGGGTGCGCCTCCACTATGTCTATCCCTATCCGCATGTGGATCATGTGATCCCGCTGATGGTGGAAGGGCTGGTGCTCCCCTATCTCGACATCCCCTTCCAGCACGCGAGCCCCAAGGTGCTGCGCGCGATGAAGCGCCCGGGCAATGACGCCAAGGTGCTGGAGCGGATCAAGAACTGGCGCAGCATCGCGCCGGACATCGCGATCCGATCGACCTTCGTGGTTGGCTTCCCCGGCGAGACCGAGGAGGATTTCCAGTACCTGCTCGACTGGCTCGATGAGGCCCAGCTCGACCGCGTCGGCGCCTTCCGGTTCGAGCCGGTCGAGGGCGCGTCCGCGAACGCGTTGCCCGATCCCGTGCCCGAAGAGGTGAAGGAAGAGCGCTACCAGCGAATCATGGAGAAGACGGCTGCGATCTCGGCCGCCAAGCTCCAGGCCAAGATCGGCCGCACGCTCGACGTCATCATCGACGCTGTGGACGGCGAAGGCGCGACCGGCCGCTCGAAGGCCGATGCGCCGGAAATCGACGGCGAAGTACATCTGCGCGACGCCGGCCATCTCCAGCCCGGCGACATTGTCCCGGTCGAGATCGAGGACGCAGACGAGCATGATCTGTTCGGCGTGCCACTCGCCGCATGAGGAGTGCCCCGTTTTTTCGCGCTTTTCAGGCCGCTGAATAATTCCCCGCGGCTCGGAATCGCTCTAGGTTGACGCCATGACCGATTTCGCTTCGCTGCTCCTGCCCGATCGCGGCCAGCCCGCGCACGTCCTCCATGCCGTCCATCCGGGCGGGTTCGACGAATGGATGGCGGCGCAGCCCGAGCGTCTCCGCTCGGCGACGACCGCCGCGAGCTTCCATGGAAAGGCCGGCGAATTCGCGCTCGTCCCCGGCAACAAGGGCGATGAGTGGGGCGCCGTGCTGGCGCTGCCCGAAAATCCCGGCCCCTGGGATCTCGCGGCGGTCGCCGCCAAGCTGCCCGACGGCACCTATCGCCTGTCCGAGGGCGCCCCCGGTCCGGCCGCGCTCGGCTGGCTGCTCGCGCAGCATCGCTTCGATCGCTACCGCAGCAACGGCGGTCCCGCGAAGCGGCGCATCCTGCTGAGCTCCGATCCGGCCCGGATTGACGAAATGGTGGCGCTGGCCGGCGCGGTGGCGCTGGTCCGCGATCTGGTCGACACGCCCCCCAACGACATGGGCCCCGCCGAGCTGCAGGCCGCCGTCGAGGAGGTCGCCAACCGCCACGGCGCCAGCACGCGCGTCACGCGTGGTGATGCGCTGGCCAAGGGCTATCCGATGGTGGCGGCGGTAGGACGCGCGGCGGTCGCCGGTCGGGCACCCCGGCTGATCGAGCTCGAATGGGGCGACCCGGCGCATCCGCGCGTCGCGATCGTCGGCAAGGGCGTCTGCTTCGATTC
>DATGEV010000196.1:0-2548 GCA_035309885.1 Sphingomonas sp. | reverse complement strand
TGGCGCGCCCGGAACGATTCGAACGTCCGACCCTCAGATTCGTAGTCTGATGCTCTATCCAGCTGAGCTACGGGCGCGCGGTGGAGGCGGGCTCCTAGAGCGGTCCGCGGCGGACTGCAACCCTTTTGTCACAGGGCCTTTTATCACGCCGCCGCCGCGAACGCCCCGTCAGCCCAGCCCCTCGGCCATCTCGGCGAGCTCCAGCCAGCGATGCTCGGCCGCCTCCTTCTTCGCGCGCGCCACCTCGATTGCTTTCATCAGGCTGTCGAAGCGCTTGGCATCCTTGGCGAACAGGTCGGGGTCGTGGAGCGCGGCCTCGTCGCGGGCGATCGCCGCTTCCAGCTTCTCGATTTCCTGCGGCAGCAGATCGAGGTCGCGCTGATCCTTGTAGCTGAGCTTGGATTTCTTGGGCGGCGGCGCGGCGGGCGCTTCGGCCTTAGGGGCGGCCTTCTTCGGTTCGACCTTGGGCGCGCGGCGTTTGGCCCAGTCGTCATAGCCGCCGGCGACGACATCGACCTTGCCCGATCCGTCGAGGCCGAGCGTGATCGTCACGGTGCGGTCGAGGAAGTCGCGGTCGTGGCTGACCAGCAGCACGGTGCCGTCATAGTCGGCGATTACCTCCTGCAGCAGGTCGAGCGTCTCCATGTCGAGATCGTTGGTCGGCTCGTCGAGCACCAGCAGGTTCGACGCGCGGGCGAACTCGCGGGCCAAGAGCAGGCGCGAGCGCTCGCCGCCCGAGAGCGAGCCGATCTTCGCCTCGGCTATCGAGGGATCGAACAGGAACTCCTTGAGATAGCCCTGCACATGCTTCTTGGTGCCGAGCACGTCGATCCAGTCGCCGCCGTCGGCCAGCACGTCGCGGACGCGCTTCTCGGGCGCCATCAGCTTGCGCTGCTGATCGATGATGACGCCGTTGAGCGTCTTGGCCTGGACGATGCTGCCCTCGTCGGGCTGGATCTCGCCGGTGAGCAGCTTGAGCAATGTCGTCTTGCCCGCGCCGTTGGCGCCGACGATGCCGATCCGGTCACCACGCTGCACGCGTAGAGTGAAGTCCTTGATGACGGTGCGCTCAGAGTCTCCGGCTCCGTAGCGCTTCACCACGCCCTTGGCGTCGATCACGGTCTTGGAGCGCGCGTCGTCGGTCGCGGTGGCGAGCGCGGCCGTCCCCTGCGGGCCGATCATCGCCTTCCGCGCCGCGCGCATATCGACCAGCTTGGCGAGGCGCCCCTGGTTGCGGCGGCGGCGCGCCGTCACGCCGCGCTGGAGCCAATGCTCTTCCAGCTTCAATTTGGCGTCGAGGCGCTGGGCGTTGCGCGCCTCCTCGGCATAGACCTGCTCGGTCCACGCCTCGAAGCCGCCATAGCCGATCTCGGCGCGGCGCACCCCGCCGCGATCCAGCCACAGTGTCTGGCGGGTGAGGCGCGTCAGGAACGCGCGGTCGTGGCTGATGACGATGAAGGCGCCGGTGAAGCGCGCCAGCCATTCCTCCATCCACTCGATCGCGGCGAGATCGAGATGGTTGGTCGGCTCGTCGAGCAGCAGCACGTCGGGATCCTGCGCCAGCGCGCGGCAGATCGCGGCGCGGCGCCGCTCGCCGCCCGAGGCGGTGTCGGCCGGGCGGTGGAGATCGATGCCGAGTTGGTCGGCGATCGCGTCCACTTCATGCTCGGCCGGTGCGTCGGGGGCGGAGAGGGCGTAGTCGCGCAACGTCGCGAAGCCAGCCATCGCCGGCTCCTGCTCCAGGATCACGACGCGGGTGCCGGGCGCGATGGTGCGGCGGCCCTCGTCCGAATCGATTGTGCCGGCGATCAGCTTCAACAGCGTCGTCTTGCCCGCGCCGTTGCGGCCGATCAGTGCGAGCCGGTCGCGCTGGCCGATATGGATGTCGAGGTGGCGGAACAGCCAGCCGGAACCCTGAACGACGCCAAGGTCTTCGTACGAGAGAATGGGAGCAGCCATGATGCCGCGGAGCTAGGCGATGCCGCGTCAAAATGTAACCCCGAGCGGTGCATGCGCGCCACATCCTGTCGACAATGCTGACGGGCGGGGGCGTGCACTGCATTCACGGGTTGTTCAACGCTTCGTGGCTATGCGAGCCCGATGCGGATGAGACGCGTCCTGTTGTGTTTGCCTTTGTTCTTCGTCGGTCTGACTGCCGCCGAGGCCGGGCCCCGTCGTCCGCCCGATCAGTCTCGGGCGCGTGAGGCGATGCGCGAGGGCGCGCGCCCGCTGCGCGACATCCAGCAGCAGTGGCAGCATGGCATGCGCGGCTACGACTATCTGGGATCGGACTACGATGCGGGTTCGGGCAGCTATCGCCTGAAGTTCATGCGCGACGGTTCGGTCACGTGGGTCGACGTCGACAGCCGCACCGGGCGCGAGATCGGCCGCTCGCCGCACTGAGAGAGCGTTTGAGAAAGCGCGAAAGAGCGCTTTTCAAGTGCGGTACCGGCCCGCTCCCCCGCCCAACCACCCGATCCAGCATGACCATGTCGGGTGGTTGGGCGGGGGAGCGGGCTGGTACCGTGTCAATCAACCCGAGGCTTGC
>DATGEV010000195.1:0-11354 GCA_035309885.1 Sphingomonas sp. | reverse complement strand
CCTCCAAGCTGGTGCAGGTCTATGGGGCGCCCTTCGCGCTCCAGAACGCGATCGACCACATGGCAGGCGGCGATCGCTCCGCGCGCACGCTGATCGTCGCGCTGGTCGTCGGTTACGCTGCGGCGCGCTTCGGCAGCACGCTGTTCGACAATCTCCGCAACGCGGTGTTTGAGCGCGTCGGACAGGATGCGACGCGGCGGCTGGCGGCGGCGGTGTTCCGCCATCTCCATCAGCTTTCGCTGCGCTTCCATCTCGGCCGGCGCACCGGCGCCGTCACCAAGGTGGTCGAGCGCGGCACCAAGAGCATCGACACGATGCTCTACTTCCTGCTGTTCAACATCGCGCCGACCGTGCTCGAACTCGCGTTGGTGGTGCAGATCTTCTGGACGCGCTTCGGCGCCTGGCTGGTCGCCTCGACGCTGGTGATGGTGGTCGCCTACATCCTCTTCACGCGTGTGGTGACCGACTGGCGCAACGCGCTGCGTGCCAAGATGAACGATCTCGACACGCGATCGGTCGCGCATGCGGTGGATTCGCTGCTCAACTTCGAGACGGTCAAATATTTCAACGCCGAGGAGCGCGAGGCCGAACGCTACGACCGCGCCGTCACCGCCTATGCCAACGCCGCGGTGAAGAACGAGACCTCGCTCGCCTGGCTCAACATCGGCCAGTCGCTCATCACCAACCTGATGATGGCGGGCGGCATGGCGCTGGTCGTCTATGGCTGGGTGGCGCACCGCTTCACGCCCGGCGACACGGTGCTGGTGAGCACGCTGCTCGCGCAGCTGTTCCGCCCGCTCGATCTGCTCGGCATGGTCTATCGCACAGTGCGACAGGGGTTGATCGACATGGCGGCGATGTTCGAGCTGATCGATACGCCCGCCGAGGTGGTCGATATGCCAGGAGCGCCGCCGCTCACCGTGAGCCAAGGCCATGTTCGCTTCGAAGCCGTGCGCTTCGGCTATGAGGGCGAACGATCGATCCTCAAGGGCATCGACATCGACGTGCCGCCCGGTAGCACGCTGGCCATCGTCGGCCCTTCGGGCGCGGGCAAGTCGACGATCGCGCGCCTGCTCTACCGCTTCTACGATCTCACCTCGGGCCGTATCACCATCGACGGGCAGGACATCGCGCACGTGACGCAGGCCTCGCTGCGCGCTGCGATCGGCATCGTGCCGCAGGACACCGTGCTGTTTAACGACACGATCGGCTACAACATCGCCTATGGCCGCGCCGGCGCCACCGACGAAGACATCCGGGGCGCCGCGCAGGGCGCCGCGATCGATCGCTTCATCGAAAGCCTGCCACAGGGCTATGCCTCCGAAGTCGGCGAGCGCGGGCTCAAGCTGTCCGGCGGCGAAAAGCAGCGCGTCGCGATCGCGCGCACGCTGCTGAAAGACCCGCCGATCCTGATCCTCGACGAAGCCACCAGCGCGCTCGACAGCCGCACCGAGGCGGACATCCTCCAGACGCTTGGCGCGGTCACGGCACGGCGCACGACGATCACCATCGCGCACCGCCTTTCGACGATCGCCGACGCCGACCAGATCGTCGTGCTCGAGGCCGGGCTCGTCGCCGAGCGCGGCACCCATGCCGAGCTGATGGCGCGCGACGGACTCTATGCCGAGATGTGGGCGCGCCAGGCCGCCGAACGCGAAACGGGACAGGCGCTCGCCGCCGAGTGATCGCGACGGCTTGAACCGGCGCGGCAGAGGCGTAGCATCCCCAAAAAGACCCGGGGGGAGAATGCGATGGTCCGATCGATGCCGACGGCGGCGCTTGCGGCATTGCTCGCGGCATCGCCGGTGCTCGCAGCAGCCCCTGCCGCCCCACAGGACACCCCAGCGCAGGTCGAAGCCGAGCCTCCCCACGACGCCACCAGCACCGCCGTGCCGCTGCGTCCCATCGACCAGCGAATGTCGGTCGACGTGATGATCAACGGCGCCGGTCCGTTCCGCTTCATCGTCGACAGCGGCGCGACGCGGACCGTCGTCTCGCGGCGACTGGCGATCCTGCTGGGCCTGCCCAGCGTGGGGATCGCCACGCTGCACAGCGTCGGCGGCGAAAGTCAGGTCGATACGGTGAAGATCGGGGCGCTCGTGCTCAACGGCCTGCCGCCCCAGCCGATCGTCGCGCCGGTGTTGGAGGAGGACGATCTCGGCGCCGCGGGCATCCTCGGCATCGATGCGCTCGCCGACAAGAAGGTCGTGATCGATCTGGTCGCCAACCGGATGACGGTGGAGGCGGCCGGGCGCCCACACAGCTCCGCTGGATCAGACGAGATCGTTGTCACGGCGCGGCGTCGCTTCGGCCAACTGGTGCTCGCCGATGCCGACGCTGCGGGGCAGAGGATCTACGCGGTGGTCGATACCGGCAGCAGCGTCACGCTGGGCAACCTCGTGCTGCGCGACAAGCTGGTGCGACGCAAGCGCCTGGAGGCCCGGACTATCGACATCGTCGATGTCGCCGGCCACACGATCCAGGGCCATTATGGCCGGATCAACGACATCCGCCTTGGCCCCACGCACATTCAGGAAACGACCATCGTCTTTTCCGACGCGCACGCCTTCGTCCGCTTCGGCCTTGGCGACAAGCCGGCGATGCTGCTTGGCATGGATTTGCTGCGCGGTTTCAAGCGCGTCTCGATCGACTTTAAGAATCGCACCGTGACGCTGGTCACCGCGACGCAGGTGATCGGCTGATCAGGCCGCCCACTGCGCCAGCCAGTCCGCGAGCGCCTGGGGCGCCATGGTGCGGGCGTCGGACAGCCCTGACAGGCGATCGCGGTTGAGCAGCCGATCATGCACCGGGTCCACCGCCAGGATCGCCGGCACGCCATGCAGCCCGGTGATGCCGTAGTGGCCGGCAATGTCGCCATTCTTGTCGTAGCGACCGATATCCACCGACACGATGACGAAATGCTTGGCGAGGAAGGGCTTGAGCTCGGGCAGGTCGAGGATGCCGGCGAGCACGCGGCAGTCACCGCACCAGTTGCCGCCGAGATCGATCAGCAGCCGCTTGTGCTCACGCCTGGCCTGCACCTTGGCGCGCGCCACGGCCGCCTGGGCGTCGGCCTGCTCGTCATAGGGATAGGGCAGGGGCTGGGCCAATTGGTCGACCGAACCGATCGAGAGACGCGGCGCCGGCGCGGCGGACAGGGCAGGGGCTGCCGCAGCGGCAAGAAGCGCGGACAGCGCCAACACGGAAAGCTTTATCATGCGCGGCACGCTAGCGGGTGGGTCGGCGCACCACCAACAAGCTCTTGCTGACCGGGGGCAAGATCGGCTTGGCGCCCGCCGCCCCAATCGGGGTGACGGATGCGCTCGCACACGCTAACCGGACAGCGATGGCCGCCGATCCTCTCGATATTCTCCATGCCACCTTCGGCTTTTCCGATTTCCGCGGTGTCCAGCAGGCGGTGGTCGATCGGGTGATGGCTGGGCGCGGTACGCTGGCGGTGATGCCGACGGGCGCGGGCAAGTCGCTCTGCTATCAGTTGCCGGCGCTGGCGCGGCACGGGACGGCAGTGGTCGTGTCGCCGCTGATCGCACTGATGCACGATCAGGTGCGCTCGGCCGAGGGGTTCGGCATCAAGGCCGCGACGCTCACCTCTGCCGACGATGATCGCGCCGAGACGATGCGCCGCTTCCGCGCCGGGGAGCTGGATCTGCTCTATGTCGCGCCCGAGCGCGCCTCGGGCGAAAGCTTCCGCAGCCTGCTGCGCTTCACCCCGCTCGCGCTGTTCGCGATCGACGAGGCGCATTGCGTCTCCGAATGGGGGCACGATTTCCGCCCCGATTACCGCCTGCTCCGTCCGCTGCTCGATGCCTTTCCGGACGTGCCGCGGCTCGCGCTCACCGCGACCGCGGACGCGCATACCCGCGCCGACATCCTCCAGCAGCTCGGCATACCCGACGACGGACTGATCGTCGCCGGCTTCGACCGGCCGAACATCCGCTACACCATCTCACCCCGCGACGGGCTGGCGGCGCAGCTCAAGACATTCATCGCCGATCAGCCGGGCGCCGGCATCGTCTATGCCCCCACCCGCGACGCCACCGACAAGATCGCGGCCCAGATCGCCAGCAGCGGGCGGCCGGTGCGGGCCTATCATGCCGGGCTCGACGCGGGGGTACGCGCCCGCAACCAGCGCGATTTCGTGGCGTCCGAGGATATGGTGATGGTCGCCACCATCGCCTTCGGCATGGGCATCGACAAGCCCGACGTGCGCTTCGTGGCGCATGCCGCCATGCCCAAATCGGTCGAGGCCTATTATCAGGAAACCGGGCGCGCCGGCCGCGATGGCGAGCCCGCGGTGGCGCAGCTTTTCTGGGGCGCCGAGGATTTTGCCCGCGCGCAGCGGCGGATCACCGAACTCGACGAGGCGCGGCAGAAGGGCGAGCGAGCGCGCCTGTCGGCGCTCAGCCATCTGGTCGAAACGGCCGAATGCCGTCGCGCCGTGCTGCTGCGCTATTTCGGAGAGCAGCCGGCGGCGCGCTGCGGCAATTGCGACAATTGCCTGTCGCCGCCCGCCACGGTCGATGCCACCGAGGTGGCGCGCAAGCTGCTCTCCGCCGCGTTCCGCACCGAGATGCGCTTCGGCGTCGGCCATCTTGCCGACGTGCTGGCCGGGCGCGAGACCGACAAGGTGATTGGCTCGGGCCACAACCGCCTGTCGGTGTTCGGCATCGCCGACGAAGAGGAGCTCAAGCTCATCCGCCCGGTGGCGCGCGCGCTGATCGCCCGCGATGCTCTGCGTGCCGACGAATATGGCGGGCTCTCCTTCGGGCCGGCGGCACGGCCGATCCTCAAGGGCGAAGAGTCGGTCGGCCTCATCCTACCGCCCAAGCGCGAACGCCGGCGCCGCAGCCGCGACGCCGAGGAGCATCCCCATGATCCTCTGTTCGAGGCGCTGCGCGCCAAGCGCCGCGAAATCGCGGTGGAGCGCGGGGTCCCGCCCTATGTGATCTTCCACGATTCGACGCTACGCGAGATGGCAGGGCTGCATCCCACGACGATGGCGGGGCTGGCACAGGTGACCGGCGTCGGCCAGGCCAAGCGCGACGCCTATGGCGAGGCCTTCCTCGGGGTGCTGCGCAACTGGCAGGGATGAGCTAGAGCGCTCGCGACACTATTTGGTTTAGCGCGATTTCCGAGTCAGCAGGTGATTCCACCTGCTTCGAAATCGCTCCTGGAGACCACCCTATGTTCCGCACCATCGACGAAACCCTGCTGGTCGCCGGCCAGATCGCCCCCGAAGATGTCGCCACGGCCGCGGCGCAGGGCGTCCGCACCATCATCAACAACCGCCCCGACGGCGAGCAGCCCGGCCAGCCGAGCGCGGCGGCGATCGAGGCGGCGGCGACCGCCGCCGGGATTGGCTATGCGCATATTCCGGTCGATCATTCGGGCTTCTCAATGGGGCAGATCGAGGCGATGACCGCCGCGCTGGCACAACCCGGCCCGGCGCTCGCCTTCTGCCGCTCCGGCACGCGCTCGACCTTCCTGTGGGCGCTCGCACGCGGACTGGCGGGCGACGAACCCGCCGAGATCGCCGCCAAGGCGGCCAATGCCGGCTATGACGTTGCGCCGCTGATGGGGATGATCACCTCGCTGCAGCGCTGAGCAGCACTTAGCGCAGGAAGGATCGCAGCCCGACGATCGCGGCAACGATCAGCGCCGTCGCCAGCCAGCCTTCCCACGTCGCGGGGGAATAGCCGAAGCCGAAACGCTTGGGCCGGAACCAGGAACGCGGGTGATTGAGCATGGCGCCATCCTCTCTGCCCCGTGCATCCTATCGACCGCGACGTGAAAAAAGGCCGGTGGATCACTCCACCGGCCCAGTGCCTTCGCAGGAGGAAGCTCGTCAGTAGTTGTAGGCGCGCTCGCTGTGCTCCGAGATATCGAGACCCATCGTCTCGGCTTCGGGCGTGGCGCGCATGCCCCAGGTCTTTTCGATCACGAAGTAGAGGATCGCCGATCCCACGCCCGACCAGACCAGCGTCAGCAGCACGGCCTTGGCCTGGATGATCAGCTGGCCGACCATGTCGTAGCTGCCGGCCGACAGCGTGCCGGGATGCGCGGCATAGTCGGCGATACCCTGACCGCCGAGCGCCGGAGCGACCAAAATGCCGGTGCCGAGCGCGCCGATGATCCCGCCGATGCAGTGCACGCCAAAAACGTCGAGCGTGTCGTCATAGCCGAACTTGTTCTTCACGGTCGTCACGAAGAAGAAGCAGATCGGCGAGACGACGAGGCCGAGAACCACCGAACCCATCGTGCCCGCATAGCCCGAGGCCGGCGTCACGGCGACGAGGCCGGCGACGACGCCCGAGGCGGCGCCCAGCAGCGAGGGCTTGCCCTTCACGATCTGCTCGACCATCGCCCAGGAGAAGCCCGCCGCGGCGGTGGCGATGAACGTGTTCATGAAGGCGACGGCGGTGACGCCGTTGGACTCGAGGTTGGAACCGGCGTTGAAGCCGAACCAGCCCACCCACAGCAGCGAGGCGCCGATCATCGTCATGGTTAGCGAGTGCGGCGGCATCGGCTCGTGCGGGAAGCCCAGGCGCTTGCCGAAGATCAGGCAGCCGACAAAGCCCGCGATGCCCGCGTTGATGTGCACGACGGTGCCGCCGGCGAAATCGAGCGCGCCCCACTGGAAGAGCAAGCCCGCATCCTTATTGACCGCATCGAGCGCGGCCGCGCCCTTGAGCGCGGCGGCGGCGATGCCGTCGGGGCCGTCCCAGTACCAGACCATGTGCGCGATCGGGAAATAGACGAGGGTGACCCACAGCGCGATGAACAGCATCAGCGGCAGGAAGCGCACGCGCTCCGCGAAGCTGCCGACGATCAGCGCCGGCGTGATGCAGGCGAAGGTCATCTGGAAGCAGACATAGGCAAGCTCGGGGATGTAAACGCCGTTCGAGAAGGTCGCCGCCTGCGCATTGGCATCGACGCCCTTGAGGAACAGCTTGCTCATGCCCCCGAAGAAGGGATTGCCGCTGGTGAAGGCTTCCGAATAGCCCCAGCACACCCAGATCACCGCCACCATGCAGACGATCATCAGCACTTGGGTCAGCACCGACAGCATGTTCTTGGTGCGCACCAGCCCGCCGTAGAACAGCGCGAGGCCCGGCACCGACATCATCAGCACCAGCAGCGTGGAGACCAGCATCCAGGCGGTGTCGCCCTTATTCACGGTCGGCGCCGGGATCGGCGAGGCGGGGGCGGCAGCGCCCGCCTGCGCGAAGGCGGGATGCGCGGCCAGCGCCGCCAGCCCGATCATGGCCCCGATGGCCAATGGGCCGAGACCCAGCTTGGTCAATGGCTTCATCATTCCCCTTTCCCCTTAGAGCGCCGTCTCGTCGGTCTCGCCGGTGCGGATGCGCACCACCTGGGCGAGATCGACCACGAAGATCTTGCCGTCACCGATCGCGCCAGTGTTCGCCGCCTGTTGAACCGCCTCGACCACGCGCGAGGCGAGATCGGAGCTGCACGCGACCTCGACCTTGATCTTGGGCACCATGTTGGTGCTGTATTCGGCGCCGCGGTAGATTTCGGTCTGGCCCTTCTGGCGCCCGAAACCCTTGACCTCCGTCACCGTCATGCCCGCCACGCCGATGGCCGAGAGCGCCTCGCGCACCTCGTCGAGCTTGAATGGCTTGATGATCGCGATGACCAGTTTCATGCCGCCTCCCTGCTTGGTCCCTGGGAGGTCTCCGCAAGGCGCGTGCCATTTTTCCGCAGGCGCGTTTCTGCGCCGCAGCACAAATCGCTCGCGAAACGATCGCTTAGAATTTAAGCAATTCGGCGAAATTGCCTGCTATTTAGGCAAACGGATCGACTAATAATCTTTCAGCACGCGCTTGGTCGGCACTGTCGACCATCAGCCGCGCCGGCGTCATCGCGCCGAGGCCGAGGCTGGAGAGCCCACTGTCGAACAGCACCGCGTCGATTCCCTCGGCTGCAAGCATGCCGCGCGCCATTTCCGCGACATGGGTGTCGGCGAAGCTGCCGATCTCGACGAGCGCCATGCCTCAGGCCGCCGCCGCGGTGCCGCCGACCGTCAGGCGATCGATCAACAACGTCGGCTGGCCGACGCCTGCGGGCACCGACTGGCCGCCCTTGCCGCAGATGCCGACGCCCTCGTCGAGCGCCATGTCGTTGCCGATCGCCTGCACGCGGGTCAGCACCGAGGGGCCATCGCCGATCAGCGTCGCGCCCTTGATCGGCGCGCCGAGCTTGCCGTTCTCGATCTTATAGGCCTCGGTGCAGGTGAAGACGAACTTGCCCGAGGTGATGTCGACCTGCCCGCCGCCGAAGCTCTTGGCATAGATGCCGGTCTTGGCGCGCAACAGGATCTCACCCGGATCGTCGTTGCCGTCCAGCATGAAGGTGTTGGTCATGCGCGGCATCGGCGCATGCGCGAAGCTCTCGCGGCGCCCGTTGCCGGTGGCGGCCACGCCCATCAGCCGGGCATTGAGCCGATCCTGCATATAGCCTTTGAGGATGCCGTCCTCGATCAGCACGTTCGCCTGGGTGGGCGTGCCCTCGTCGTCGATCGACAGCGAACCGCGCCGCTCGCCGATCGATCCGTCGTCGATCACGGTCACGCCGCGCGCCGCGACGCGCTCGCCGATCCGGCCCGAAAAGGCAGAGGAGCCCTTGCGATTGAAATCGCCCTCGAGCCCGTGGCCGACCGCCTCGTGGAGCAACACGCCCGGCCAGCCGGGGCCGCATACGACCGTCATCTCGCCGGCCGGCGCCGCAACCGCTTCCAGATTGACCAGCGCCTGCTTGAGCGCCTCGTCGACAGCGCGCTCGCCGGTCGCGGGGTCGAACAGGCGATCGTAGAGATAGCGGCCGCCGATGCCGAAGAAGCCGCTCTCGCGCCGGCCGTTCTGCTCGACGATGATCGAGACGTTGAGCCGCACCAGCGGGCGCACATCGGTGGCGACGAAGCCGTCAGGGCGCACCACCTCGACCACACTCCACGATCCCGACAGCCCGACCGACACCTGCGAGACGCGCGGATCCTTCGAACGGGCAAGCGCGTCGATCGTCTGGCACAGCGCCACCTTCTTCGCGAAGGGGACGAGGCTCAACGGATCGGCATCGCCATAAAGATGGCGATTGGTGTGCGGGGGCGCCGGCGCCTTGGAGCCCTTGGCCGGATCGAGCAGACCCATCGTCTGGACAGCACGACGGATCGCCGCTTCGGAAATCTCGTTGGCGTGGGCGAAGGCGGTCGTCTCGCCCGAGACCCCGCGCAGGCCGAAGCCCGATTGGGTGTTGAAGTCCGCCGTCTTGAGGCGGCCGTCGTCGAAGCCGAAGCTCTCCGACGCAAGATATTGCAGGTAGAGCTCGCCGTCGTCGGCCCGCGTCAGCGCCTCCGCCGAAAGCCGGCGTGCGGCATCCGGGTCCAGCAGGCCATCGCGATACAGGAAGGAGCGGGGGTCGGTGAGGCTCGTCATGCCGACCGATATAGGCCGCTGCGAGGCGCGATCAAACGCTGAGCGGCGTCATTCGCGAGGACTTCGCCGAAAGGACCGACTCAGGCGGCGTGCGAATGATCCGCGGGGCCGCCGATCAGCACGAATCGACGGTCGCAATAGCCGCATTCGACATAGCCGCTCTCGTCGATCTCGAGAAAGACTCGCGGATGGCCGAGCGCTGCCCCGGTGGGGATGTCGCTGGCGCCGTCGCACACCACGCGGGAGGTGGCGACACGGATCGTTTCGGGCTGGTTCGTGCTCACGGCTGCGCGCATAGCAAGGCCCCTCCGCCGGTGCAATCGCGCGCGTGGCATTCAGGCGCCGCGGATGAGCGCGATCGACACGGCCTCGGCCCAGCGCGGCACCTCAATGACAGCAAAAAGCGCCGCGAGGAGCATCGCCATGAGAAGCATCATCCGCGAGCGGCGGACAAGGCTGGGAGGAGAGCAGCCAATCATGCGCAGGATCGTCCGCCTCGCTCCCTAACGAAAGATGAGCGGATTTGGTTAATACGCCCCCTGTATCTCGTTCGGGTCCCCCCTAGCGGGCGCACCGGCAACGGCCTATCTGCGGGCGCATGACCGACGCGGCGATCAGCATCCAGAACCTCCAGAAAACCTATGCTGGCGGCAAGACCGCCCTCCACGGGGTCAGTTTCGATGTGCCGCGCGGGCAGATTTTCGGGCTGCTCGGGCCCAACGGCGCGGGCAAATCGACGCTGATCAACATCCTCGCGGGTCTCGTCAACAAGACCGGCGGCAAGGCCGAGATCTGGGGCTTCGACATCGACGAGCATCCGCGCAACGCCAAGCGCGCTATCGGCATCGTCCCGCAGGAAATCCTGTTCGATCCCTTCTTCACCCCACGCGAGGCGCTGGAGATCCAGGCCGGCCTCTATGGCGTCCCCAGGGCCGAGCGCCGCACCATGGAACTGCTCCGCGCCGTCCATCTGGAAGACAAGGCCAATGCCTATGCCCGCACGCTGTCGGGTGGCATGAAGCGGCGCTTGCTGGTCGCCAAGGCGATGGTGCACACGCCGCCGGTGCTCGTGCTCGACGAACCGACCGCCGGCGTCGACATCGAACTGCGCCAGCAGCTCTGGGCCTATGTCCGCCAGCTCAACGAGCAGGGCGTGACGGTGGTGCTCACCACCCACTATCTCGAAGAGGCGCAGGAGCTCTGTGACCGGATTGCGATCATCAACCATGGCCGCCTGATCGCCAACGAGCCAACCGCCACGCTGCTGTCCAAGGCGCAGGAGAAGGTGGTCGAGGTGACGGTCGACCGCGACGTGATCGAAATGCCCGACTCCTCCTGCTTCGAGAAGACCGAGGTCAAGGGCGACCGCGTGATCGCGATCACCTATCAGAAGGACCGGGTGAACGCCGGCGAGGTGCTGGCCGCGCTCGGCCAGGCGGGCTTCGGCGTCGTCGACGTCTCGACCCGCGAGGCGGATCTGGAGGACGTGTTCCTGAGCCTCACCAGCAGCCGGGCCGCCGCATAATGGTGGCACGCGCCTTCGACGTCGTCATTGTCGGATCGGGTGCGGCCGGGCTGACCGCGGCGCTGAGCCTCGCCGAGCGGTTCAAGGTGGCGGTGATCGCCAAGGGCGGCCTATCCGAAGGCTCCACCGCGCACGCGCAGGGCGGCATCGCCGCGGTGCTCGAAGATGGCGACACCTTCGACAGCCACATCGAGGATACGATGGTGGCGGGCGCCGGTCTCAACGATCGCCGCACCGTCGAGTTCGTGATCGAGAATGCGCCGAGCGCGATCGAGCGGTTGATCGCGCTGGGCGTGCCGTTCAACCAGGCCGAAGGCGCGCTGCACCTCACCCGCGAGGGCGGGCACAGCCACCGC
>DATGEV010000194.1:0-2526 GCA_035309885.1 Sphingomonas sp. | reverse complement strand
GGCCTCGGCGAGACCGCCGACGCGATCCGCCAGTCAACCGCCCGCTTCGCCGCAGCCGAGATCGCGCCGCGCGCGGCCAAGATCGACGCCACGGACACCTTCCCGCGCGACCTGTGGCCCCGCATGGGCGCGCTCGGCCTGCACGGGATCACGGTCGAGGAGGAATATGGTGGGCTCGGCCTTGGCTATCTCGAGCATGTCATCGCCTGCGAGGAGGTGAGCCGGGCATCGGCCTCGGTCGGCCTCAGCTACGGCGCGCACTCGAACCTCTGCGTCAACCAGATCCGCCGTTGGGGCAATCCGGAGCAGAAGGCCAAATTTTTGCCCAAGCTAATCTCGGGCGAGCATGTCGGGTCGCTGGCCATGTCGGAGGCCGGCGCCGGTTCCGACGTGGTCGGCATGAAGTTGCGCGCCGACAAGGTGGACGGCGGCTGGCGGCTCAACGGCACCAAGTTCTGGATCACCAACGCGCCCTATGCCGACACGCTGGTGGTCTATGCCAAGACGACGCCGGACGCGGGTTCGCGCGGCATCACCGCCTTCCTGATCGAGAAGGATTTCGAAGGCTTCTCGATCGGCCAGAAGATCGACAAGATGGGCATGCGCGGCTCGCCCACTGCCGAGCTGGTGTTCGATGACTGCTTCGTCCCCGATGAGAATGTCATGGGGCCGACCAATGGCGGCGTCGGCGTGCTGATGTCCGGCCTCGACTATGAGCGCGTGGTGCTCTCGGGCATTCAGCTCGGCATCATGCAGGCCTGCCTCGATGTCGTCGTCCCCTATGTCCGCGAGCGCAAGCAGTTCGGCAAGGCGATCGGCTCCTTCCAGCTCATGCAGGGCAAGGTCGCCGACATGTATGTCGCGCTCAATTCGGCGCGCACTTACTCCTATGCCGTCGCCAAGGCGTGCGACGCCGGCCAGACCACCCGCTTCGACGCGGCGGGTGCGATCCTGCTCGCCTCCGAGAATGCGGTGAAGGTCGCCAACGAGGCGATCCAGGCGCTGGGTGGCGCCGGCTACACCAAGGACTGGCCGGTCGAGCGCTACGCCCGCGACGCCAAGCTGCTCGACATCGGCGCCGGCACCAACGAGGTGCGCCGCATGCTGATCGGCCGCGAGCTGATCGGCGCATGAGCGGGCCGGTCCTCCCGACGCTCGCCGATCCCTCCTCAGAGGATTTCCGCCGGCGCGACGAGCATAATCGCGCGCTTGCGGACAAGCTCCGCGCTGATGTGGCGACGGCGGCGCTAGGCGGCTCGGAAGCCTCGCGCGCCAAGCATGTGTCGCGCGGCAAGCTGCTGCCCCGCGATCGGGTCGGCCATCTGCTCGATCCGGGCGCACCCTTCCTTGAGATCGGCCAGCTCGCCGCGCACGGCCTCTATCGGGGCGAGGTGCCCGGCGCCGGCATGATCGCGGGCATCGGCCGCGTCTCCGGCCGGATGTGCATGATCGTGTGCAACGACGCGACGGTGAAGGGCGGCACCTACTACCCGCTCACCGTCAAGAAGCATTTGCGCGCGCAGGAGATCGCGCGGGAGAACCGCCTCCCCTGCATCTACTTGGTCGATTCCGGCGGCGCCAACCTGCCGCATCAGGCCGAGGTCTTCCCCGACAAGGAGCATTTCGGCCGCATCTTCTTCAACCAGGCGCAGATGTCGGCGGAGGGCATCCCCCAGATCGCCTGCGTGATGGGAAGCTGCACCGCGGGCGGCGCCTATGTGCCGGCGATGTCCGACGAGACCGTCATCGTCCGCAATCAGGGCACCATCTTCCTCGCCGGGCCGCCGCTGGTGAAGGCCGCGACGGGCGAGGTGATCTCGGCCGAGGATCTGGGCGGCGGCGATCTCCATGCGCGCAAGTCCGGCGTGGTCGATCATCTCGCCGAGAATGACGAACATGCGCTGACCATCGTGCGCGACATCGTCGCGACGCTGCCGGCGGATCGCACCCCCGACATCGCGCTCAAGACACCGCGCCCGCCCAAGCATGATCCGGCCGAACTCTACGGCCTGATCCCGCGCGACGTGCGCGCGCCCTACGATGTCCACGAGGTGATCGCCCGCATCGTCGACGCTTCCGAGTTCCACGAGTTCAAGGCGCTCTACGGCACGACGCTGGTGTGCGGTTTCGCGCATATCTGGGGGATGCCGGTGGCGATCCTCGCCAACAACGGCGTGCTGTTCTCCGAGGCCGCCGTGAAGGGCGCGCATTTCATCGAACTCGCCTGCCAGCGGCGTATTCCGCTGCTGTTCCTCCAGAATATCTCGGGCTTCATGGTCGGCGGCAAATATGAGGCCGAAGGCATCGCCAAGCATGGCGCCAAGCTGGTGACGGCCGTCGCCACCGCGAGCGTGCCCAAGATCACCATGCTGATCGGCGGCAGCTTCGGCGCCGGCAATTACGGCATGGCGGGGCGCGCCTATGGGCCGCGCTTCCTGTTCTCCTGGCCCAACAGCCGCATCTCGGTGATGGGCGGCGAGCAGGCCGCCTCAGTGCTCGCCACCGTCCACCGCGACGCCGACAAAT
>DATGEV010000193.1:0-11934 GCA_035309885.1 Sphingomonas sp. | reverse complement strand
GGTCACTTCGGCGCCGGACAGCATGCGCGCGATTTCCTCGCGCCGCTCGACCGCGTCGAGCAGGCGGACGCCGGTGCGGGTGACGGTGCCGTCATGGCTCTTGGCGATGAGCAGCTGGCGGTCGGCGCGCGCCGCTACCTGCGGGCTGTGCGTCACCACCAGCAACTGCGCCTTCGTCGACAAGCGCGCCAGTCGATCGCCGATCGCCGACGCGACCGCGCCGCCGACACCGCGGTCGATCTCGTCGAAGATCATCGTGCGCGCGCCCGCCGCCTCGGCCAGCGCCACCTTGAGCGCAAGGATGAAGCGCGACAGCTCACCGCCCGACGCAATCTTGGCAAGCGGAGCGAAGGGCGCGCCGGGATTGGTGGCGATCAGGAATTCGACACGGTCGCGGCCGTCGGCGCTCCACTGCGCCTCGGGCAGGCGTTCGATCGCGGTGCGGAAGCGTGCGGCGTCGAGCTTGAGCGGCGCCAGCTCGGTGGCGACTGCGCGATCGAGCCGAGTTGCCGCCTCGGCCCGTTCCGCCGACAGCTGAGCCGCCGCCTTCTCGTAAGCGGCACGCGCCGCCTGCACCTCGCGCTCCAGCGCCGCGAGCCCCGCGCCGCCAGCCTCGATCCGATCGAGACGCTGCGCCAGTTCCTCGGCCAGCGGCGCCAGTTCGTCAGGCTGAACGCGATGTTTCCGCGCAAGGCCGCGCAGATCGAACAGCCGCGTCTCGATCCGGTCGAGCCGCTCGGGATCGAACGCCATCGCCTGCGCCGCCGCTTCGAGCGCCTCCTCGGCCTCGGCCGCCTCGATCACCGCGCGGTCGAGCGCGGCCAGCGCCGCCGCCAGCGCCTCATGCTCGTGCGCCACCCGGTCGAGCCGCCGCGCCGCCTGCCGCAGGCCCGCCAGCGCGCCCTCCGATCCATCGAGATGCTGGGCGACGCCGGCCATGTCCTCGGCCAGCCGCGCGCCCTTCTGCATCGCGGCGCGTTCGGCGGCGAGCTCCTCCTCCTCGCCCGGCTCAGGCGAGAGGCCCCGCAGTTCCTTCACCGCATGTTCGAGCCATTCGCGATCGCGTTCGGCGCCTTCGAGATCGGCCCGCGCCGTCGCCAGCGCCGCCTCGGCCGCCCGCCAGCGTCCATACGCGGCGGCCAGCTCCGTCCTATCGAAGCGGCCGAAGGCATCGAGCAGCGCACGATGTCCGCGCGCGTTCAGCAACCCGCGATCGTCATGCTGGCCATGGATCTCCACCAGCCGTCCGCCGAGATCGCGCAGCAGCGCGGCGGAGACCGGCTGGTCGTTGATGCTCGCCCGGCTGCCGCCATCGGCCTTGACGATGCGGCGTACGATCAGCGGTTCGCCGGGCTCGCCTGCCAGCCCATTGTCGGCGAGCAGCGCGGCGATGACGGCATCATCGCCCGGATCGAAACTCGCGGTCACCACCGCCTGCGCGGCACCGTGGCGTACCAGCCCGCTGTCGGCGCGCTGGCCCAGCACCAGCCCCAGCGCATCGAGCAGGATCGACTTGCCCGCCCCCGTCTCCCCCGTCAGCGCGCCGAGCCCGGCAGCGAAATCGAGGTCCAGTGCCTCGATCAGAACGACGTCACGGATGGCGAGACGGATCAGCATCGCCGTCTCTCTACGCGATACCGACGCGCATGAGAACAGGGCATGAACAAAAATGGGTACAGGCGGCGATCCGCCTGTCGGTCATGCCGGCTTCTTGTGGCGTTGGCGGCGCGCTTGGCGGTGCTTGGCCTCGGGCGCCTTCTTGGTCATGAGATTATAGGAACGGCCGTACCACTTCGAGCCCGGATAATTGTTGCCGAGCACCGCCGCCGCCTTCTCCGCCTCGGCCGGCACGCCGAGCGCGAGATAGGATTCGGTCAGACGCTCCAGTGCTTCTGGCACGTGGGTGGTGGTCTGATATTTGTCGATCACGACGCGGAAGCGGATGATCGCCGCCAGCCACTCGCCCCGGCGCTGGTAGAAGCGGCCGATCTCCATCTCCTTGCCGGCGAGGTGATCGTTGACGAGATCGATCTTGAGCCGCGCGTCGGCGGCGTAGCGCGAATCCGGATAGCGACGGACCAGCTCGCCCAGCGAGTCCAACGCCTGCTGCGTGATCTTCTGGTCGCGGGTGACGTCGTTGATCTGCTCGTAATAATCGACCGCGATCAGATAATAGGCATAGGGCGCGTCGCGGTTGCCGGGGTGGATCGACAGGAAGCGCTGCGCCGACGCGATCGAGGCGTTGTAGTCGCGCGCCAGATAATAGCTGTAGGCGCTCATCAGCTCGGCGCGGCGGGCCCAGACCGAATAGGGATGCTGACGCTCGACCTCGTCGAACAGCTGGGCGGCGACCTTGTACTGCTGCTTGTCCAGCCGCTCGCGCGCCAGCGTGTAGAGCGTGTCGACGTCGCGCGCGATGAAGCGCGTATCGGCCTTCTTCTTGCCGCCACCGGCGCAGCCGGCGAGAGACGTAAGGGCGATCGCGGCAAGGGCGGCGAAAAGGAGCGGGCGGGAAGCAGGACGCAGCATGACGACGATCCTTAGCGGCTCGATCCGGAGAGGGGAAGCGGCCCGGAGACGGGCCAGAAAGGCAGGATGGGACAGTTTGGCGTAACGACTGAATGCGCTCTTAACGCATTGATGGCAAAAGGCGAGACATGCTGCGCGTGCTGACCCTCTCGACGCTGTTTCCCGACGCGACGCGCCCCACTTTCGGCATTTTCGTGGAGCGGCAGACGCTGGGGCTGGCCGCATTGCCCGGCGTCGAGGTGGAGGTGGTGGCGCCGATCGGCCTGCCGCCCGGCCCGCTCGCCCGCCATCCGCGCTGGCGCGCGCTCGGCGAACTGCCACTGCATGAAAGCTGGAAGGGGCTGAACGTGCATCGCCCGCGCTTTCCGGTGATGCCGGGGATCGGCGCGCTCAACCCCGCCGCGATGGCGCGCGCGCTCGAGCCGCTGCTGCGCCGTATCCGCGAAGGCTTTCCCTTCGGCATTCTCGATGCCGAATTCTTCTTTCCCGACGGGCCGGCCGCGATCCGGCTGGGCGCAGCGCTGGGAGTGCCGGTGTCGATCAAGGCGCGCGGCGCCGACATTCACCATTGGGGCCGGCAGATGCTGACGCGCAGCGAAGTGCGGCGCGCCGGTCAGGCCGCCGCTGGCCTGCTCGCGGTGAGCGCGGCGCTCAAGGCCGACATGGTGACGCTCAGCCTGCCGGAAGAGCGCATCCGCGTCCATTATACCGGCGTTGACCTCGCCCGTTTCCGCCCCGCGAGTGATCGGATCGCCGCCAAGGCCGCGCTGGGCGTGCGCGGGCCATTGTTGCTGTCGGTTGGGGCGCTGATCGCGCGCAAGGGACATGCGCTCGCGATCGAGGCGATGACCCGCCTCCCCGACGCCACGTTGATGATCGTGGGCCAAGGGCCGGAGCGCGCCGCGCTGGAGACGCTCATCGCCGCGCGGGGGCTCGGCGACCGGGTTCGCCTGCTGGGCGCCCAGCCGCATGAGGCGTTGCCCGCGCTGGCCGCTGCGGCCGATGTCGGCGTGCTGGCTTCGGCGTCCGAAGGGTTGGCGAACGCGTGGGTCGAATGCCTCGCCTGCGGCACGCCGCTCGTGATCAGCGATGTCGGCGGCGCACGCGAGCTGGTCGATCGGCCCGAAGCCGGGCGCATCGTCGCGCGCGAGCCCGATGCGATCGCTGCCGGTGTCGCGGAGCTGCTCGCCGCGGCGCCCGATCCGGCAGCGGTGCGGGCCACCGCCGAACGCTTCACATGGGAGGTGAATGCGGCCGCGCTCCATAGGCATCTTGCGGGAATCGCGCACGGCGCGCCTGCCGAGCCTGTCTCGGCCGAAGCCTGACGGGTTTTTCCGTTCGGGCTGAGCTTGTCAAAGCCCTGCCCTTCCTCTTCAAAAAAGGGCAACCCTTCGCCAGGCTCAGGGCGAACGGGGTGCGCGCGTTAGCGGTCGAGCCGCATCAGCGCGGCGACGATCTCGCGGCCCTCGGCGCGCAGCACGCCCCAAGCATGCGCCGCCGCCCGGCTGTCCATCACCTCGAGCCCGATGCCCTGCGCGTCGAGCGCGGCGGCGAAAGCCGGCGGTGGCCGGCGCAGCGCAGCCCCGGTGCCGAGCAGCAGGAATTCGGGCGCCGGATCGCGCGTCAGCAGCAGGCTGAGTGCCGCGACGTCGAGCTCCTCGAGCGGCGGCGCCCGCCATTCGGTGGCCGCGTCCGCGCTCAGCAGCACGCCCTCGGCGAAGACCTGCTCGTCGATCTTGAACCCGCTGCCGGAAAAGCCCCGGATCGACGGGCCGGAAGCGACCGGATCGGGCGAGAACTTGGCCATCAGGGCTTCGGCGCGATGCGCTCGGCGCGGGCGCGCGTGGCCTTCTTCTTGTCGGTCGCCTCCACCATCTGGCGGAAGCGCGACTTGTCGAGGCCGAGCGTGATCAGCAACGAGGACGACACGTAGATCGACGAATAGGTGCCGACCACGACGCCGAGGATCATCGCCGCGGTGAAGCCGCGCAGCACATGGCCGCCGAACAGCAGCAGCGAGGTGAGCGCCAGGATGATCGTCAGCGAGGTCATCACGGTGCGCGGCAGCGTCTCGTTGACCGAGAGGTCGATCAGCTCGCCCAGCGGCATCTGGCGATATTTGCGCAGATTCTCGCGGATACGGTCGTCGATCACGATCTTGTCGTTGATCGAGTAGCCGATGATGGTGAGCACCGCGGCGACGATGTTGAGGTCCACCTCGAGCCGGGTCAGCGCGAAGAAGCCCAGCGTCATCAGCACGTCGTGGAAGATCGAGATGAAGGTCGCGACGCCGAACTGCCATTCGAAGCGGAAGATGCCGAACAGCGCGATGCCGAACACGGCGAGGAACACCGCGATCACGCCGTTGCGGATCAGCTCGCCCGACACCTTGCCCGACACGGTCTGCACCTGGTCGAAGGTGACGCTCGGATAATCGGCCTTGAGCGCGGCTTCGACCTTGGCGACCAGCGCGTTGTTGGCGCCCTCGTCGGTCGACTTGGGCAGCGGCAGGCGGATCGACACGGTGTCGGCATCACCGAACTGCTGGAGCTGCGCGTCGCCGACGCCCAATCCGTCGATCTTGCCGCGCACCGCATCGAGCGGCGCCTTGTGATCGAACTTGGCCTCGATCATCAGGCCGCCGACGAAATCGACACCGAAGTTGAGGCCCCGGACGCCAACCAGCACACCCGCCGTGATGGTGAGCAGCAGCGTGAGCCCGAAGGCCCAGCCGCGCAGCTTCACGAAGCCGATATTGGTGTTGTCGGGAACGATCTTGAGCAGACGCATGGGTCTTGTCGCCTCAGATATGGATGGCTTGCGGGCGGTTGCGGCGGATCCAGATCGCGACCAGCATGCGCGTGAAGGTGACGGCAGTAAACACCGACGTGGCGATACCGAGCAGCAGCACCACCGCGAAGCCCTTCACCGGCCCCGAACCCAGGATGAGCATGATCAGGCCCGAGATGGCGTGCGTCACGTTCGCCTCGAAGATGGTGCGGCTGGCTTCCTTGTAGCCGAGCTCGACCGCCTGGACGATGTTGCGCCCGCGCCGCCGTTCCTCGCGGATACGCTCGTTGATCAGCACGTTGGCGTCGACCGCGGTGCCGATGGTGAGCACGAAGCCGGCGATGCCGGGCAGCGTCAGCGTCGCGTTCAGGAGCGCCATCGCACCCAGGATCACGAACACGTTGATGATCACCGCGAGGTTCGCATAGATGCCGAAGCGGCCGTAGGTGACGAACATGAAGACCACCACGGCGGCCACCGCGATCGCCGAGGCGATCACACCGGCATGGATCGAATCGGCGCCGAGACCCGGCCCGACCGTCCGCTCTTCCACCGTCTTCAGCGCGATCGGCAGCGAGCCCGACTGGAGCGAGATCGCCAGCGCCTGCGCCGACTGGACGGTGAAATTGCCGTTGATGATCGCCGAACCGCCGAGGATCGGCTCGTTGATGTTGGGCGCAGACAGCACGGCGTTGTCGAGGATGATCGCGAACGGCTTGCCGACATTCTGCTGCGTCGTCTCGGCGAAGGCCCGCGCGCCCTTGGCGTTGAAGCCGATGGTGACGGCCGCCTGGTTGTTCTGGTCGTAATCCTGCTTGGCGGTCTTGAGGTCCGCGCCGGTCAGGATCGCCTGACGGAACACCGCGAGCGGCGCGCCATTCTCATAATGCAGGATCTGGTCGCCGACGGGCGCCTGGCCCGCCGCCACCTTGGCCGGATCGGCCTGGGTATCGACCAGCTTGAACTCGAGCTTGGCGGTCTTGCCGATCAGCGCCTTGAGCTCGCTCGGATCGCCGACGCCGGGCACCTCGACGAGGATACGGTCGCTGCCCTGGCGTGCGATCGTCGGCTCCTTGGTGCCGAGCGCGTCAATGCGCTTGCGGACGATGTCGGTGGCGCCCTCCATCGCCTGATTGACGAACTGGTCGATGCCGCCCTTGGTCGGCGTCATCACGATGCGCGTCGAATCGACCACACGGACGTCCCAGTCGCGCGTGCCGGTCGAGCCCACAGGCGCGGTCAGCGTGCGGATCTTCTCGACGGCCGCATCGAGCTGCGCGGGATCGCGCACGAAGAAGCTCAGCGAGCCGTTGGCGGTCGAGATATCGCCGATGTCGACCGGCTGCGGCGCAATCCGACGCATCTCGGCGCGGATCGTGTCCTCCATCGCGGTCAGGCGCGACTTGGCGACGTCGGCGGTGTCCGCCTCGAGCAGGATGTGGCTGCCGCCCGCGAGATCGAGCCCGAGATTGATGCGCGGCGCAAAGCCGAGCCCGATCTGCTTGGCGGTCGATTCGGGTATCAGGCTCGGCACCGAGAGCAGGATACCGAACAGCAGCGCCCCGATGATCGAAGCGATTTTCCAGCGCGGAAAGTCGAGCATGACCCCCTCAGCCCCTCTTTCAGTCGTTGGCGGGCTTGGTCGTCCCGCGCACCTCGGTGAGCGTGGACTTGATCGCACGGACGCGGACGTTGGGCGCGAGTTCGATCTCCACCTCGTCGCCATCGACCTTGCTGACGCGGCCTATCAGACCGCCGCCGGTGACCGCGACATCGCCCTTCTTCACCGCTTCGATCATCTGCTTGTGCTGCTTCACGCGCGCCTGCTGCGGACGGATCAGCAGGAAGTAGAAGATCACCACCATCAGGACGATGGGGACGAAACCCGAATAGGCGGCGAAGCCGGACGCTCCGGACGCGGCGCCTGCAGTCTGGGCATAAGCTGGGGACGAGAACATCGTGCGGTTCGGCCTGGCTGGGGCGCTCTTTCGCAAAAGAAATGCTGCCCGGGTGGAGCGCGGGCGCCTACCATGCTGTTGCCGCACCATGCAAGGCGCGCCCTGCTTTGCCCGCTTGCCAAGCGCGCAGCTTCCGCCTAATGGCCGCCGCCTAGGTCGGGGCGTGGCGCAGCCTGGTAGCGCATTAGACTGGGGGTCTAAGGGTCGCAGGTTCGAATCCTGTCGCCCCGACCAGCGAAAGCTTCAACACTTTCGGCAAAAAGCCGGGTCAGAAATGGCCCGGCTTTTTTGTGCCCGCGGCCTCCCAAAAATCCATTTTCCTACACGAACCTTTTTGGTTGTCTGATTCGGCTCCACAGCGAAGGAGCCGCCATCATGGACGTCCACCACCTGATCGACGAACTGATCGCGCGGGAGGGCGGCTACGTCGCCAATCCCGCCGACAAGGGCGGCCCGACGCGCTTCGGCATCCGTGAGGCGGTGGCCCGCGCGCACGGCTATGCGGGCACGATGGCGGCGCTGCCGGACGACACCGCCGCCGCGATCTATCAGGCCGATTATTGGACCAGGCCCGGCCTCGACGCGGTTGCCGCGCTGGCGCCGGCGGTCGCGGCCGAGCTGTTCGACACCGGCGTCAACATGGGACCGGCCGCCGCGGCCCGATTCCTGCGCCGCGCCTTGAACGCGCTCAATCGCAACCACGCCGACTATCCCGACGTCGCGCCCGGCGGGCCGATCGACGCCACCACGCTCGCCGCGCTGAAGGCGTTCCTGCGCGTGCGCGGCGCGGGCGCCGAAACGGTGCTGATCAAGGCGCTCGATGCGCTGCAGGGCGAGCGCTATATCGCGCTGGCTGAACAAAGGCCGGCCGACGAGGCGTTCTCTATGGCTGGCTCGCGAACCGGGTGGGGTGATAGCGGACGCCCCCTCCCCGCTGATCCTCGAAGACGAATCGGTCGATCGCTTCACCAGTCGCGCGCGGCCGGCCTTTCTCTAAGTGATGTACGCGCTGTTGCTCGGCGCCTTCCCGATGGCGGGCGTCGCCGCGATCCGGGCTGATATCTCGGCGGCGATGACGTCCGCAATCGCCGCCTATCTCGATGCCATCCCGCAACCGCTCTACGCGCTCTTCGGCACCGGCTATCTGGGCTACACGGTGGTGCGCGAATGGGGCAAAGCGAAAGCACCGCGCTAAGCGGACGAGCCCGTATTTTGTCCTTCCGTGGTGTCAACTTTGTCAACTTCGCGTCCGGAGAGGCCCATGACCGACCGCCCTGTCCTCGTCGTCGCCCAGCCGCATCTTGGGCCGCTGATCCCGATGCTCTCCGGCCTCTACGAGCCGCTGCCCTTGTGGGAGGAGGCGACGCGCGAGCGGCTCGGCGAGGTGCGCGCGATGGTGACCGCGGGTGAATTCGCGATTCCCCGCGATCTGGTCGAGCAGATGCCCGCGCTCGGCCTGATCGCGTGCTTCACGGTGGGCTATGACGGGGTCGATGTGCCTTGGGCGATCGCCCGCGGCCTCCAGGTCGGCCATGCGCAGGACGCCAATGACGGGGATGTCGCCGATCACGCGATCGGCCTGATCCTCGGCCACCGCCGCCGTATCGTCGAAGGTGACCGGGTGCTCCGCGCGGGCGGGTGGCGCGCCGACGACAAGCTGTTCAGCCGCTCGCTGGGCGGGGCGACGATCGGGATCGTCGGGCTCGGCAGCATCGGCGTGGCGGTGGCGCGCCGCGCCGAGGCGATGCGAATGCAGGTCCGCTGGTGGGGGCCCAATCCCAAGCCCGATGCCGAATGGCCGCGTGCGGAATCCCTGGTCGATCTGGCGCAGGCGAGCGACATCCTGGTCGTCGCCGCGCGCGCGCATGCCGGCAATGTCGGCATGCTCTCGGCCGAAGTGATCGAGGCGCTCGGCCCGCAGGGGCTGCTCGTCAATGTCGCGCGCGGCCAGATCGTCGACGAGGACGCGCTGATCGCAGCGCTGAAGGACGGGCGGCTGGGCGGCGCCGCGCTCGACGTCTACGCCACCGAGCCGACACCGGCGGATCGCTGGGCCGACGTGCCCAACACCGTGCTCACGCCGCATACTGCGGGCGCCACCGATATCGCGGTGCAGCGCATGGCGGCGATGCTGATGGCCAATCTCGCCGCCTTCTTCGCAGGGCAACCGCTGCCAACGCCCGCGCACTGAACCGAGGGGGATCACCATGACCATCGACACATCGAGCCACAAGCGCTGCGGCTGGGCCGGGAACGATCCGATGATGCGTGCCTACCATGACGCCGAATGGGGTGTGCCCGAGCTCGACTCCCGCGCGCTGTGGGAGAAGCTGATGCTCGACGGCTTCCAGGCAGGGCTCGCCTGGATCACCGTGCTGCGCAAGCGCGAGGCGTTCCGCGCCGCCTTCGCGGGCTTCGATCCCGAGGCGGTGGCGCGCTTCGGCGAGGCGGACATCGTGCGGCTGCTCGGCGATGCCGGCATCATCCGCTCGCGTGCCAAGATCGAGGCGACGATCGGCGGCGCCCGCGCCTTCCTCGCGATGCGCGACGCGGGCGAGGATTTCTCTGCCTTCTGCTGGTCCTTCACCGACGGCGTGCCGCTGGTCGGCGACGGCCTTCACCTCCCCGCCAAGACGCCCTTGTCGGAGACGGTATCGAAAGCACTCAAGGCGCGCGGCTTCAAGTTCGTCGGGCCGACGATCGTCTATGCGTGGATGCAGGCGACAGGCATCGTCAACGACCACGCCACCCACTGCTTCCGCCGCGCGGATGTCGCGCTCTAGCTCAAGCCTTGCGATCCGCGCGCGCCTTGGCGACCGCTTCCTTGAGCGTGTCGTAGCCGACCGCGCCGTTGAGCACCGTGTCGCCCACCACGAAGGTCGGCGTGCCCGACAGGCGCAGCGCGCGCGCGGTGGTGAGGTTGGTCTCGATCTCATGATCGATGTCCGCGCCCGAGGCTGCGGCGGCCGGGTCGAGCCCCGCCGCGCGCGCGGTCTTGTCGATCTTGGCGCCGTCGAGCGCACCCTCGCCGTAGAGCGCATGATGATAGGCCAGGAACTTGCCCGCCTTCGCCGCCGCGAGGCTCAGCCGCGCGGCACGGTCGCTGTCCGGCGTGAGGATCGGCAGCTCCTTGAACACGACGCGGACGCGGGGATCGGATGCCACCAGCTTGTCGACATCGGCGACGCTCGCCCGGCAATAGCCGCAGGCATAGTCGAAATATTCGACCAGCGTGACGTCGCCATTGGGATTGCCCGCCACCGCGCCGGCGAACGGCGTCTCGATCGCCGGCCGACTCTGCGCGATGCGCGCGGCGTTCTGCTTGTCCTGCAGCTTCTCCATCGCCTCGGGGATCACCTCGGGATGGTCGAGCAGATAGGCGCGCACCGCCGCCCCGGTCGCCGCATCGTTCGGCGCCGATCCGACACCGTGGAGGCCGTGCAGCGTCGCCACCGCCGCGATCGCGCCCACCGCCGCGGCCGCAGCCCCTCCGGCGAGGTTCGTCCAACGCATCTTCATCGTTTCTTCGCCCTGCTGTCCTGGTTGTTGCGCGCGGTGACGACAATGTCCTCGGCGCGCAGATAATCGGGTGTGCCCTGCGGGATGCCGCGCAGCGCGACCTCGGCATTGGCGCGGGCGAGCTGGTCGTTGCCGTCCATCGCATAGCGCTCGGCGGTGGCGAGCGCGGCATGCGGCTCGTCGCCGCGCTGGGCATAGACCGTGCCCAGCGCGTACCAGGCCAACGGATCCTCGCGATCCTTGTCAACCGACAGCTTGAGCACCTTCTCGGCCTCGGCGAAATGCGTCGGATCCTCGGTGGCGAGCAGCGCATGGCCGAGCAGCGCGGTGATCAGCGGGGCGCTGCCCGATTGCTGGACGGCGACCCTGAGCGGCGCCAGCGCATCCTTCGGATGCCCGTTCTCGAGCAGGATCTGCCCCTTCAATTCGTTGAAATAGGGATCGAGCGGCGCGGTGCGGAGCAGCGCGTCAGCCTCGTCATTGGCCTTCTGCGGATAGGCCGCGCGGTGCCAAGCATAGGCGCGGGCATAATGCGCGGGCACCGACTGGTCACTCTCAGGGAATTTGCGCAGCGTGACGTCGGGATCCTGCACATAGCCGGCAAGCTTGGCCTTGACCCTGAGGAAGCGCGCCTGCTTGGCCGGATTGATCGGCGTGTTCCACCAGGGCGACTTCTTGAGATCCGCCTCCAGTGCCTGCTGGCGGTCGGCAGTCATCGGGTGGGTCTGGGCGTAGGGATCGACGTCGGTGTAGCTGGGCGACAGGCGATATTCCTGCTGCCGGAGCTTGCCGAAGAAGCTGATCATCCCCTTGCCCGAGACATGCGCCTCGTTGAGGTGCCGCACCGCCGAGGCATCGGCGCTGCCTTCCTGGCCGCGACTGAAGGCGAGATAGTTGCTCATCGCGACCTGCTGACCGGCGGAGAGCACCGCCATGCCCGCATCGCCAGCACCCGCTGCGATCGCCGCCGCGCCCAGCAGCAGCGACAGCAGCGCGACCCGACCGGCAGGCTTGGCACCCTCATCGTTGCGGATGACGTGGCCACCCTCGATATGGCCGAGCTCGTGGGCGATCACGCCCTCGATCTCATTGGCATTGTCCGCTGCCTCGATCAGGCCGGACTGGATGTAGATGATCT
>DATGEV010000192.1:0-3329 GCA_035309885.1 Sphingomonas sp. | reverse complement strand
GACCGCCGGCCGGGAGGAGAGGATCGTCGCCATGCCGGGCGCGACATGGCGCAGGCCGCTCAACCCCCACAAGGTGGCGATGACGCCCAGTCCGATCTTAATAATGTAGAGCCGCTCGAAGCGGATGATCGAACGCGGACGCATAGCTTCTCCCTGTCGGGAGAGCTTAGCGGGTCATTGCGTCTGCGCAATGTCCGTCGGCGCGCTTCGCAGGATGGCGAGATCGAGGCCGATGTCAGCCGCCGGCGCCGACTGGGTGAGGCGACCGACCGATATATAGGTGACGCCCGTTTCCGAAATCTCACGGATCGTCTCCAGCGTCACCCCGCCCGACGCCTCGGTGGGCACGCGGCCACCGACCAGCGTCACCGCCCCGCGCAGCGTCGACGGACGCATATTGTCAAGCAGCAGGTGCGTGGCACCGGCCGCCAACGCGGGCTCGATCTGGTCGACGCGATCGACCTCGACGATGATCCGCTCGATCCCGGCCTCGCGGGCGCGGCGCACCGCCTCGCCGACGCCGCCGGCGACCGCGACATGATTGTCCTTGATCATCGCTGCATCCCACAGGCCCATGCGATGATTGGCGGCCCCGCCCATGCGCGTCGCATATTTCTCGAGGAGGCGCAGGCCAGGGATGGTCTTGCGCGTGTCGAGCAGTGTCGCGCCGGTGCCTGCGATCCTGTCGACATAGATGCGCGCCAGCGTCGCCACGCCCGACAGATGCTGGAGCGTATTGAGCGCGGAGCGTTCGGCGGTGAGCATCGCGCGCGCGTTCCCTTCCATCCGCATCAGGGTGGTGCCTGGCTCGACGCGGTCGCCGTCGCGCACCAGCGTCTCGATCCGCACCTCGGGATCGAGATGGCGGAAGAAGGCCTCGGCCAGTCCCAGCCCCGCCACGACGATCGGATCGCGGCTGACCAGCGCGCCGGCGAAGCGCGCCTCGGCGGGAATGACGGCGGCCGACGTGATGTCGCCGCCCTCGCCCAGATCCTCTGCAAGGGTCGCGCGGACAAAGGCGTCGCAATCGAAGCCGGGCAGGTCGAAGGTCATCATCGTCTCCGTCATCCCGGCGGACGCCGGAATCTCGTCAGGCAGGTGCGGCACCGGGCCGCGGGAGATGCCGGCGGGCGCCGGCACGACGTATCAGGACCGCGCGCCCAGATCACCCTGGCCGACGCTACGGCCCACCATCTCCAGCATCCGGTCGAGCGGGCGCTTGGCGGCGATGCGGGTTTCCTCGTCGATCTCGATGCGCGGCTCCATGTCGCGGAGCGCGACGTAGAGCTTCTCCATCGTGTTGAGCGCCATGTAGGGGCACATGTTGCAGTTGCAGTTCCCGTCCGCGCCCGGCGCACCGATGAACAGCTTGTGCGGCGCCGCCTTCTGCATCTGGTGGATGATGTGCGGCTCGGTGGCGACGATGATCGTGCTCGCGTCGGACTTCAGCGCGAACTCGAGGATCGCGCGGGTCGAGCCCACCTCGTCGGCATGGTCGAGGATGAAGGCCGGGCATTCGGGGTGCGCGGCCACCGGGGCATCCGGATACTGCGCCTTGAGCTTGAGCAGTTCCGTCTCCGAGAAAGCCTCATGGACGATGCAGGCGCCCGGCCACAGCAGCATGTCGCGGCCGGTCTTGCGGTTGAAATAGGCGCCGAGATTCTTGTCCGGCGCGAAGATGATCTTCTGATCCATCGGCAGCTGGGCGAGGATCTTCTCGGCCGACGAGCTGGTGACGATGATGTCCGAGTGCGCCTTCACCGCCGCCGAGCAGTTGATGTAGGTGATCGCGATATGATCGGGGTACGCCGCGCGGAACTTGGCGAACTCCTCGGGCGGGCACGAATCTTCCAGCGAGCAGCCGGCCGCCATATCGGGCAGGATCACGGTCTTCTCAGGTGAGAGGATCTTGGCCACCTCGGCCATGAAGCGCACGCCGCAGAAGGCGATGACGTCCGCGTCGGTCGCCGCCGCCTTGGCCGAGAGATCGAGGCTGTCGCCCACGAAGTCGGCGATGTCCTGGATGTCGGGCGTCTGGTAATAATGGCCGAGGATGACGGCGTTGCGCTCCTTGCGCAGCCGGTTGATTTCAGCCTTCAGATCGAGGCCCTTCAAACTCTGGACGGGGGCGTTCATCGAAATGTCCTCTCGAAACTTTCGGTCAGGCGACGAGCCGCCACGCCTCCCCCTCGACCGCGACACGCCCGCGCGCATCGAGATCAAGGAGATGGGCGAGCACGCTCGCGCCTGCGGCTCTCTCCAGCCGCGGGTCGAGGCCCACATACATGGACGATACCATCTGCGGAATGCTCTGCGGGCCGGCGACGAGCAGGCGCAGGATCTGCCCCTCGCGCTGCTTGCGGTGGCCCATCATCGATCGCACCAGACGCTGCGGCCGCGTGACCGGATCGCCGTGGGCGGGGAAGTAAATCTCGTCCTCGCGACCCATCAGCTTCTCAAGGCTGGCGAGATAGGCACCCATGTCGCCATCAGGCGGCACAACGACGCTGGTCGACCAGCCCATGACATGATCACCGCTGAACAGCGCGTTCGCTTCCGGCAGCGCGAAGCAGAGATGGTTGGAGGTATGGCCCGGCGTCGCCACCGCCTCCAGCGTCCAGCCGGGGCCGGAAACGCTGTCGCCCTCCGCCATGATGCGATCGGGCGCATAGCTGTGATCGAAGCCGGCTTCGAGACCGGTGCCGTCGCCGGTCAGGATCGGCGCGCAGCCCATCACCGGGGCGCCAGTCGTGGCGGCGAGCGGGCGCGCCGCCGGGCTGTGATCGCGGTGCGTGTGCGTGCAGACGATCGCGACGATCCGCTCGCCGGCGGTGGCCGCCAGGATCGCGTCGATATGCTCGGGGATGTCGGGACCTGGATCGATGACCGCCACTTCGCCGTGGCCGACAAGGTGGGTCTGCGTGCCGGTATAGGTGAAGGGCGACGGGTTGCGCGCCAGCACACGCCGCACCAGCGGATGCACCGTCTCGACGAAGGCCCGCGGGTCAGACATCCCCGCCCTGCCTGTCGATGTTTTTGACAGTTCGCATCATCACGCTTTCCGCCTTAACCATCAGGATCGGCCTGCGAGGCGGCCCTTTGGAAGTTGGCACGGCGACTGCATCGCCAAAGGCATTCCTCGTTCCCGCGAACACAGGCGGGCCGGCGCCACCCCCACGCGACGGCCCGCCACCCGCAGGGTGGTGCCTCAGGCAGCCTTCCTGGAAACCCCGGCCTTTTCGAGAAGCTCGGCCAGCTCGCCGGACTCGTACATCTCCATCATGATGTCCGATCCGCCGACGAATTCGCCCTTCACATAAAGCTGCGGG
>DATGEV010000191.1:0-5445 GCA_035309885.1 Sphingomonas sp. | reverse complement strand
CGTCGATGCCGCCCGGCGGGTGCTGCCGGCTGTCAGGCTTCGCCGACCTTCTTCCCAGCCCACACCTCACGCAGCCGATGCGCGGCCAGCTTGGGTCGGCGATCGCGGGTGAACACGCCCTTCTGATTGAGCGCGCCGACCCGCATGATGCTCTGCGCGGTGCGGAAATCGGCAAAGGCCCAAGGGTGGGTGCCGATCACAAAGGGGTGCTTGGCCAGTACGCGCAGATACATGCCGATCATCTCGGCCTGATATTCCTCGGTCCACATCTCGGCCGGCACGGCATGGCTGCCGGCGACCGCGTCGGCGCCGAATTCGGTGTAGATGACGGGCTTCACGCCGTGGCGCTGGCGGAGCGCCAGCACTTCCTTCTCGAGTTCGACCGCGGCGTCTTCGAGCCGGCCCGAGACGGCATACCAGCCCGTATAGCTGTTCTGGCAGATCACATCGCCCTGGCCGACCCATTCGGCCGGGCCGCCCTGCACGCTCACCATCGCGACGGGGCGCGTGCGGTCGAGCGAGCGGACATGCGCGAACATGTCCTTGAAGAAGGCGGTGCCCTTGGCAACCGCGTCGGCGGGCGCTCCGTCGAGCGTGTGGAAGGGCTTGGTGAGCGACTCGTTCGCCACCGACCAGAGGATCACGCAGGGGTGGTTTTTATCGCGGTCGATCAGGTCGGAGAGATCGGCCTGGAGCTGCTTGTGGCGCGCCGCGATCACGTCCGGCCGGTCCGAGAAGGTGAGGCTCACCCCCGGCGTCTCGCCGATGACGAGGAAGCCATATTCGTCGGCCAGCATCATCGCCTCTTCCGCGTAAGGATAGTGCGAGGTGCGGAAGCTGTTGGCGCCGATCCACTTCAGCAGCTCGAAGTCGCGCACCAGCACGGCGAGATCGAGCCCGCGGCCATGGAGGATGAAATCCTCATGTTTGCCAAAGCCGGTGAGGTGGACGGGTTCGCCGTTGAGCAGCAGCCTGTCACCACTCACCTCGATCGTGCGGACGCCGATCTTGAGCGCATATTCGTCGATCGGTGCCGGGCCGTCGCCCAGCGTCACGACGAGCTTGTAGAGGAAGGGGTGGTCCGGCCCCCAGAGCTTCACCGACGGGATGCGGACCGTGCCGGAGCCGCGCCCGCCGCTCACCTGCACGGGCACGCGGATCGGTTCCTTGGCACCCCAGATCGTCAGCCGTGCCGGGCCCGACCAGCCGCCCGCCACCGTGAAGGACACGTCGACCACGCCGGCCGATCCGGCGCGGGTGGTGGCGACACTGACGTCGTGGATATGTGTGGCGGGCGCGGTGAACAGGAGCACCGGGCGGTGCAGCCCCGAATAGGGGAAGAAATCATACGAGGTCTGCGGGAAATCCTCGAGGTAGAAGCGCGCCGTGGCGGGATCGGGGATCGCCGGCACGCGATCGAGCTCCAGCCGGTTCTCGACCATCACCGTCAGGCGATTGGGGCCGTCGAAGCGCGCGGTCGCCCCAATGTCGAACGCGAAGGGCAAATGGCCGCCGACATGCTCGCCGAGCAACTGGCCGTTCACCCACACCTTGGCGCGGTACACCGCCGAACCGAAGCGCAGATGGACACGCTGGCCGCGCCAAGCCGGATCGAGATGGAATTCGGTCTCGTACCAGGCCGGGCCGAAATAGTTGCGCGCGTCGTCGAACAGGTCGTTCCAGCTGCACGGCACCGGGATCGCACGGGTGTCGGTGAGGCCGTCGAACCAGCGGGCGGCCTCGCCCTGATCCTGCGGATCGAGCCTGAAGCGCCACATGCCGGAGATGTCGCGGGTAGCGCGCGTCGCGCTGGCGTGCGGATAGAGCCGGGTCGGTCCTTCGGGCGCCGGCAGCGGAGCGCGCAGCGGCGAGTCGGCAGCGAGAGCCCCGTCGGAGAGACTGGCCACTGCGACCGCGGCGCCCACCGCGCCGAAAGCCTGACGACGCGTCACGTTGATCGAGGAATGGGCTGGATCGCGCACTTCGGCCATGTCGGTCCTCTCACTGGGGTGATGCCGCTGGTCACGGCGTCGGCAGCGGCCTATTGGCCTGTCACATGCGCCGCATAGCTGGTCAGGCCACCAGCGGCAAGCGGTCGGCGACGCGAGGCCTCACGACGTGACGAGTCTTGTGGCAGATGCCGTCGTTCGGCGAAGAGTGGCGGAAATCGGCCGAAAACTCTCCAGGCGCGCTTCAGAAACATTACCAATATTGCAAAAGGCCTGACCAATGTTTAGGGCTGGCCCTACAGTCGCGACAAGCGGCCCAGAACAAAGGCCCGGAGGGGATCATGAAGAATCTGCCCGTCACCACCATTCTCTCTCGCTCGGCCGCGGGCGCGGCGCTCGCGCTGCTGATTGCGTCCGGCGCCTATGCGCAGGTCGCCGTGCCGGCTGATGCGCAGCCCGCGCCGGCACCGGCGGCTGATGCCGCGGCGCCTGCCGCCAACAATGGCGACATCATCGTCACAGCGCAGAAGCGCGCGCAGAACCTCCAGAACGTGCCGCTTGCGGTGCAGGTGGTGGGGGCGCAGCAGCTCCAGTCGAACGGCGTGCGTGATTTCGCGGATCTCAACCGCGTCGCCCCGTCGCTCGTGGTTCGCCCGGCCGAAAATCCGGTCAACGCCTCGGTCTCGATCCGCGGCGTCGGCACCTTCGCCTTCTCGATCGGTGTCGAGCCGAGCGTCGCCGTCGTGGTCGACGATGTGCCGATCTCGTTCCAGGCGCGCGCCTTCGCCGATCTCGCCGACATCGAGCGCATCGAAGTGCTGCGCGGTCCGCAGAGCACGCTCTACGGCAAGTCGGCGTCGGCCGGCCTCATCAACATCGTCACCCCCGGGCCGACCAAGACCTTCACCGCCAAGGTGAGCGCGCTCGCCACCAGCGACGAGGAGTGGCAGGGCAATGCGGTGATCTCGGGCCCGATCACGGACAATCTCGGTTTCCGGACGACCGCCAACTACGACAAGTATAACGGCAACATCCACAACCTCGCCGACGGCGAAAAGGTGAACGGCCGCCGCATCTTCTCGACGCGCAACAAGCTGCGTTGGGAGCCGACGTCGAACGTCACGGTCGATGCAGGCGTGGATTACATCAACGGCCGCAATACGACCGGCCGTCCGTTCATCGACGTGGCACAGGGCGCGCTGTTGCGTGGCAACCCGGCCTATCCCCAGTCGGCATGGGCACCGGGCGTGACCGTTGGCCCGAACAATCGCGACGTGGTGAACAACTACACCACCGGCACCCAGTATCACGATCTTGCTGAATCGCTGAAGGTGTCGTGGGATCTCGGCGGACCGACGCTGATGTCGATCAGCAGCCACGACAAGTTCCTGCTGCACGACCAGCTCGATCAGGACGAGTCGGCGATCGCGTCAATCGACAATCGCCAGTTCGGCAGCTTCGGGTCGCAGCAATACACGCAGGAACTGCGCCTCGTCTCGCCGGGCCATGATCGCTTCCGCTACACGCTCGGCCTGTTCTACGCCGACGTGAGCTACACGCGTGACTTCACCCGCGGGCCGTTCTTCTCGCTGGCACGCTGGTACGCGACCGCCAAGTCGATCCAGGAAGCGGGCTTCGGCCAGCTCGAATACGACATCCTGCCCCACACCACGCTCATCGCCGGCGGCCGCTACAGCCACGAGAAGGTGGAATACAGCTTCCGCGACATCCAGAATGGCGGCGCCTATTTCGCGGGCAGCGCTGGCGACAGCTTCGGCACCTACAAGGTCGGCATCCAGCAGCATGTCGGCGACAATGTGATGCTGTTCGCGACCTATGCGACCGGCCACAAGGGCGAGACCTACGATCTGTCGACCGGCTTCAACATCAACCGCACCACGCCGGTGCGGCCGGAGACGTCGAAGGATTGGGAGATCGGTGCGCGCACCCAGTTCCTCGACAAGCGCGTGACGCTGAACGTCACACTGTTCGACACCCACTACAAGGACTTCCAGGCGCAAGGCATCGAGAACCTCGCCGACGGCACGGTCAATTACCGCCTCACCAACGTCGGCAAGCTGCGCACTCGCGGAGTCGAGGTGGAAGGCGCCGCCCGGGTGACACCCAACTTCAACGTCGGAACCTCGCTCGCCTATCTCGATGCGAAGATCACCGATTTCCCGTTCGCGCAATGCTATACGAACCAAGTCTCCCCGGTCACCTGCAATCCGAAGCAGACGCCGGCGCCCAATTATCAGAACCTCGCGGGCTCGCGTCCGCCGCAGGCGCCCAAGTGGAAACTTACGACCAATTTCGACTATACGCATGATCTCGGCTCGCTGCCCTTCCAGGGCGTGATCACTGGTGCCTACACCTATCAGAGCAAGATCAACTATTCGCTCAACCAGGATCCGAACACGATCCAGAAGGGCTATGGCATCGCCAATCTTTCGATCGGTATCCGTGAGCCGGATCGCCGCTACGAGGTTATGGCGTTCGTCAACAATCTGTTCGACAAGCACTACTACCAGAACCTGACGAACTCGTCGGGCAACTATGCGGGTGCGCTTGCGATCCAGGCCTATCTGCCCCGCGATTTCCGCCGCTATGCGGGCGTCCGGGCGTCGTACAACTTCTAAAGCTTCCCCCCTGGCGGTGGCGGTATCCTGCCCGCCACCGCCCTTTCCTGTTCCATTCTATCCGGAGGCCAGTTCATGCCCAGGATCACCGGCGCGAAGGTTATCGTTACCTCCCCCGGCCGCAACTTCGTCACGCTCAAGATCGAGACCGACGAGGGTATCTATGGTCTGGGCGATGCGACCCTCAACGGTCGCGAGCTCGCGGTTGCGAGCTACCTGACCGACCATGTCATCCCCTGCCTTATCGGTCGCGACGCCCACCGGATCGAGGACGTCTGGCAGTATCTCTACAAGGGTGCCTATTGGCGGCGCGGGCCGGTGACGATGTCCGCGATCGCCGCCGTCGACACCGCGCTGTGGGACATCAAGGGCAAGGTCGCCGGCCTGCCGGTCTACCAGCTGCTCGGCGGCGCCAGCCGCGAAGGCGTGATGGTGTACGGCCACGCCAACGGCAAGACGATCGAGGAGACGATCGAGGCCGGGCTCGACTATCAGGAGCAGGGCTACAAGGCGATCCGCCTGCAGACCGGCGTGCCGGGCCTCGCCTCCACCTATGGCGTGTCCAAGGACCGCTATTTCTACGAGCCGGCGGATGCCGATCTGCCGAGCGAGAATGTCTGGTCGACCGAGAAATATCTCCGCTCGGTTCCACCGCTGTTCGAAAAGGCGCGCGAGGCGCTCGGTTGGGACGTCCATCTGCTGCACGACGCGCACCATCGCCTGACGCCGATCGAGGCGGCGCGTCTCGGCAAGGATCTGGAGCCCTTCCGTCCCTTCTGGCTCGAGGACGCGGTGCCGGCCGAGAACCAGGCCAACTTCCGCCTGATTCGCCAGCACACCACCACGCCGCTTGCGGT
>DATGEV010000190.1:0-3339 GCA_035309885.1 Sphingomonas sp. | reverse complement strand
CGATCGCGATCGCGCCGGCGATGTCGGGCGGGCCCAGCCGCTCGCCATAGCCGAACCAGCCGATCGCGGCGGCGACCAGCGGCTGGCTGAGCAGTCCGAGTCCGACGACCACCGGCGACAATGCGCCGATCGAATAGACCAGCAACCCTTGGCCGACGATCTGGCTACCGATTGCCAGCGCGAACAGTGGGCCCCAGCGATGCGGCCAGACCGTGCCGTCGATCGCGATGGCGGCAGGCCACAGCACCGCGGCGCTGACGATCGTCGCGACCAGCAGCGTCGGCCAGGTGCCAAGCCGGCCGCGCGCCCGATCGATCGCGATCATGTAGCCGGTGTAGGCGAGCCCGGCGGCGACGCAGAGCAGGTCGCCCGCCAGCTGGTCAGCCGAGAGCTGGTAGGAGCGGCCGAGCAGCAGCGTCGTCCCTGCAGCCGCGAGCAGGATCGCGACGGTCTGCGTGCGGCCGGGGAGCGTGCGCGCGACCACGAAGCCGTAGGCGGCGAAGAAGAAGCTCGAGACATTGCCAAACAGCGTCGCGTTGGCGAGCTTGGTGTGGAGGATGCCGGCATGCCAGCAGGCGAGGTCCAGCCCGAAGAACAGCCCGGCGAGAATGGTCGCCGCCCACAGCGCGCGGCTCGGCCGGCCGAGGCGCTGCCCGGAAAGGCCGACAATCAGGAACAGGAAGGGCACCGCCAGCGCCAGCCGCCAGAAGCCCGAGGCAACTGGGCCGACATCGGCCATACGCACGAACCACGGCCCGAAGGCGAGGACGACATTGCCCGTCATCAGCGCCGCGAACGCCCAGGGCGACGTCGCCTGCGGGGGGCGTGGCTCGGCTGTTCCGGGTGGAAGAATCTCTTCTTCGAAGATCGGGGCGGGCGGGGCTGGTTGGTCGGCCATCGCGCCCCATATACGCGGCTGTGGTGGCTTGTCCCGTTGCAAAGGGAGACTGATTTCGATGTCGACGCTTTTCGATCCGATCCAGCTGGGCGCGATCGTCGCCCCCAACCGCGTGCTGATGGCGCCGCTGACGCGCGGCCGCGCCACCGCCGCGCATGTCCCGACGCCGATCATGGTCGATTATTATCGCCAGCGAGCATCCGCCGGCCTGATCATCACCGAGGCCACCGGCATCAGCCGAGAGGGGCTTGGCTGGCCCTATGCGCCGGGTCTGTGGAGCGGCGAGCAGGTCGAGGCGTGGAAGCCCGTCACCGACGCCGTGCACGAGGCGGGCGGGCGCATCGTGGTGCAGCTCTGGCATATGGGGCGCGCCGTCCATACGAACGTCACCGGCCAGCAGCCGGTCTCGTCGTCGGCCACGGCGACACCGGGCAAGGCGCATACCTATGACGGCAGGCAGGATTATGAGCAGGCGCGTGCGCTCGCGCTCAACGAGATTCCGCGCGTGCTCGACGAGTATCGTCATGCCGCGGCCAACGCGATCAAGGCCGGCTTCGACGGCGTCCAGCTCCACGCCGCCAATGGCTATCTGATCGACCAGTTCCTGCGCGACAATTCGAACTTCCGCGGGGATGAATATGGCGGGCCGATCGAGAACCGCATCCGTCTGTTGGGCGAGGCGACTGCCGCGCTGATCGAGGTGGCGGGAGCCGGCCGCACCAGCGTGCGCCTCTCGCCCAATGGCGAATCGCAGGGCGTCAATGACAGCAACCCGACGGCGCTGTTCACGGCCGCCGCGGCGCGTCTTGATGAACTCGGCATCGCCTTCCTTGAGCTGCGCGAGCCGCCCGCCGACGGCACTTTCGGGCGCAGCGACGTACCCGCCGTCTCGCCGGACATCCGTAAGGTGTTCCGCCGGCCGCTGGTGCTCAACTCGGACTACACCGCCGGGCGCGCCCAGCAGGCGTTCGACAGCGGCGTCGCCGACGCGATCGCGTTCGGCCGGCCGTTTCTCGCCAATCCGGACCTGCCGCGCCGCCTCGCCGAGCGGCTGCCGCTCAACCCGGACGACATGAAGACCTGGTACAGCCAGGGGCCTGAGGGCTATATCGACTACCCGTTCGCCGAGACCGAGACGGCGTAAGGGTTCGGGCCCTCCCCTCGACCGGAGGGGAGGGCCTTCGCGCTTATTCGAAGCGGTTCTTGAGTTTGAGCATCGCGAGCGCGGCCTTGGCGGCCTCGCCACCCTTGTCCTTCTCGGTCGGGCGTGCGCGGGTCAGCGCCTGCGCCTCGTTCTCGGTCGTCAGGATGCCGTTGCCGATGGCGAGCCCGTCGAGCGTCAGCGCCATCAGCGCGCGCGCGCTTTCGCCCGCCACGATCTCGAAATGATAGGTCTCGCCGCGGATCACCACGCCAATCGCGACGAAGGCGTCATACTGGTCCGCGGCCAGCGCGATCGCGCCGGGGATCTCCAGCGCGCCGGGCACGGTGATCGTCTCATGGGTGTGGCCGGCCGCCTCGATCGCGGCGCGGGCGCCTTCGAGCAGCAGGTCGTTGAGGTGCGAATAGAAGCGCGCCTCGACGATCAGGATCTTCGCCATCAGTGGGTCTCCGCGGGGATGGGGCGCTCGGCCACGATGTTGAGGCCATAGCCGTCGAGCGCGATCAGCGTGTGGTGCGAGTTGGTAAGCAGGATCATCTCGTGGATGCCCAGCTCGGCGAGGATCTGCGCGCCGACACCATAGTCGCGCAGCTCGCCCATGTCGGCCACGGCCTCGCCGGCCTGGGCGCGCACGATGCGCGAAATCGGCATGTCGCGGTTGATGACGACCACCACGCCGCTGCCCTCCGCAGCGATCGCTTCCATCGCGCGCGACAGCATGCCCTCGCGGGTGCAGGCATGGCCCAGCACGTCGGAGAAGAGATCGAGCACGTGCATCCGCACAAGAGTGGGCTTGGACGGATCGATCTTGCCCTTCACCAGCGCCAGCGTCTCGGCGTCGATCGCCTTGTTGCGATAGCTGATCGCCGTCCAGTCGCCGCCCCAGCGGCTGACGAAGGGGGCTTCGGCGATTTTCTCGACATTATGGTCGTGGCGGCGGCGATAGGCGATCAGGTCACGAATCGTGCCAATCTTGAGGCCGTGCAGCTGCGCGAAGGCGACGAGATCGTCGAGGCGGGCCATCGTCCCGTCTTCCTTCATGATCTCGCAGATCACGCCCGACGGGTTGAGCCCGGCGAGGCGCGACACGTCCACCGCTGCCTCGGTATGGCCGGCGCGCACCAATACGCCGCCGGGCTTGGCGATCAGCGGGAAGACATGGCCCGGCGTCACGATATGCTCGGGGCCCTTGGCGGCGTCGATGGCGACGGCGACGGTGCGCGCGCGGTCACCGGCCGAGATGCCGGTCGACACGCCGTCGCGCGCCTCGATCGAGACG
>DATGEV010000189.1:0-2194 GCA_035309885.1 Sphingomonas sp. | reverse complement strand
CGGATCCCCCAGGCGGTGACCGAGCGTTTCCTGCCGGCCTGATCGATTTCGGCTTGCACATCGCTTGCTGAACGGCTGTGTTACAGTTGTGCGGCATGGGGCCGGGGGGCCGTCCGCGCATCACGTCTGACCGATTCAGGGAAAACCGATGCGCCACCGTTTCCGCCTGCCTTTTGTCGCGCTCGCAGCCGCACTCAGCCTGCCCGCGCTCGCGGCCAAGCCCGACGCCAAGCCCGATCCGGCCAAGACCCACCAGCCCGACAAGCCCGACGATTCCGGCATCGTGAAGCCGCCGGTCGAGGAGCAGGCGGTCGTCACCCATCACGTCGCGGCCACCCGCGCGGGCTCGATGGCCTACACCGCCACCGCCGGCACGCTCACCATCCGCGATGACGAGGCCAAGCCGATCGCGTCGGTCTTCTACGTCGCCTACACCGCCGACGGCGTGAAGGATTACAAGCGCCGCCCGGTGACCTTCTTCTACAATGGCGGCCCGGGCTCCTCGACGCTGTGGCTGCACATGGGCAGCTTCGCGCCCGAGCGGGTGCAGACCGCCAATCCCGAATATATCCGCCCGGCGCCTTATGCCTTCGGGCCCAATCCCGACACGCTGCTCGACAAGTCGGACCTTGTCTTCGTCGACGCGATCGGGGCGGGCTATTCGCGTCCGCTGGGCGACAAGAAGGGCGCGGACTTCTGGGGCGTCGACCAGGACGCCGACGCCTTCGCCCGCGCCATCATGCGCTACGTCACCAGGACCGCGCGCTGGCAGAGCCCCAAGTTCGTCTTCGGCGAAAGCTATGGCACCACGCGCTCGGGCGCGCTCGCCTATGTGCTGCAGGATCGGGGCATGGCGCTCAACGGCGTGATCCTGCTCTCGTCGATCCTCAATTACGGCATCCGACAGCCGGGCTTCGACCAGCTCTACATCAATTATCTGCCGAGTTACGCGGCGACCGCCTGGTTTCACCACAAGCTCGCCAACCCGCCCGCCGACGTCGCCACCGCAGTCGAGCAGGCACGGCAGTTCGCCGCCGGCCCCTATGCGCAAGCGCTGGCGCAGGGCTCCAGCCTCGATCCCGCCAAGCGCGCCGAGATCGCGCAGCAGATGGCGGCGCTGACCGGGCTGTCGCCGGCCTTCATCCTCAACGCCAACCTGCGCGTCGATCTCGGCCGTTTCCAGAAGGAGCTGCTCCGCGACCAGCGGCTGACGGTCGGCCGCTACGACAGCCGCTACACCGGCGTCGACGCCGATTCGGCTGGCGAGCGCCCCGAGTTCGACGCGTCCGATACGGCTATCTCTGGCGCGTTCATCGCCAGCTTCTCGGACTATGTGGTGCGCGAGCTCGGCTACAAGACCGACATGCCCTACCGTGTTTCCGCTTATGGGCTGGAGGGCTTCAAGTGGGACTTCAACCACAAGGCGCCGGGGGCGGGCGGGCGCACCCAGCAGAGCTCGCCCGACGTCGCCATCGATCTGTCGACGGCGATGCGCACCAACCCCTATCTCCATGTCCTGTCGCTCAACGGCTATTACGACATGGCGACGCCCTTCTTCGGCACCGAGTATGACCTGAAGCACATGGACCTCCAGCCTGCGCAGGCGCGCAATCTGGAGTTCCGCTATTATCCGTCGGGGCACATGGCCTACCTCAACCCAGACGCGCTCCACGCGCTGCACCGCGATCTCGCCGCCTTCTACGATGAGGTGGTGGCAAGCGCAGAGAGCGGCCGGCCGGGCGCGCCGCCTTCGATCTCGGCGGGGCATGCGCCGGGCAGTGGCCCGAACCGCTGACAATCCGGCACGCGCAGCGTTGGCCGCAAGGGCCGCGCTGCGCATGCTGTCTCGCATGGGCAATACACCTGCCTACAATGATCGAATGCCGCCCAGGTGGCACAGGGAGGTTCAAGGGATATGATGAAGAAGCTGATGCTCGGCGTGAGCTGTGCGGGGTTGATCATGGGCAGCGCATTCGCAGCCGTTCCCAAGACGAAGCGGCCGCCCGTCGCCGCGGCGGCCGGCCCGCTGCTCCAGCCCTGGACCGGCCCCTATGGTGGTGTACCCGCGTTTGACAGGGTGAAGGTCGCCGATTTCGAGCCCGCCCTGAAGCAGGCGATGACGATGCAGCTCAAGGAGATCGACGCGATCGCCAGCAATCCGGCGGCGCCGACCTTCGACAACACCATCGTCGCG
>DATGEV010000188.1:0-3089 GCA_035309885.1 Sphingomonas sp. | reverse complement strand
TCACCTTGGGAACGGCGAAAAAGCCATGTTCGGCCTGGGGCGCGTTGGCGAGGACGGCGTCGCGGATGCCACCATCGGTCACGACATCGTCGCGCAGACGCAGATGGTTGGGGATGACGGCCGCGAGCGGCTCGATGCCATCGGTATCGACCTCGCCCAATTGCTCGATCCAGCCGAGGATATTGTTGAGCTCGGGCACCAGCGCCTCGGCTTCCGCTTCGCTGGTGGCGATGCGGGCGAGACTGGCGATCTTTCGGACTGTGGCCAGGTCGACGGACATGGGAGCCTTTTTTTCGGATGCTTTGGATATTTCCAACAGGGCGGCTAGCACCCACCCCGCCCAGCATCAAGCGCCCGTCCTTGCCGATCGCCCGCCCGCCCCCTAAGCCCGCCCGATGATTACCGCCTCCGCCCTCGACTATCGCGATCAGTTTCCGGAGGGCGGACGGCTGGCCGGGCTCGACGTCGGCACCAAGACGATCGGCCTCGCCTTCTGCGACGCGCACTGGACGATCGCCTCCCCCGCCGAGACGATCCGTCGCACCAAGTTCGGCGCCGATCTGGAGGCACTGAAGACAATCGTCGCGAAGCAGGCGATTCGCGGGCTCGTGCTCGGCCTGCCGCTCAACATGGACGGCACCGACAGCCCGCGTACACAGGCGGTCCGTGCCTTCGCACGCAACCTCGCGCCGCTTTCGCTGCCGATCCTGCTGTGGGACGAGCGCTGGTCCACCGCCGCCGTCACCCGCACGCTGCTCGACGCCGATGCCAGCCGCGCGCGCCGCGCCGAGCTGGTCGACAAGATGGCCGCCGCCTACATCCTGCAGGGCGCAATCGACGCGATGGCCGGGGTCTGATGACGAAGCAGTGACGGCCGCTTGTATCGCTCCGGCGGCCCGACTAGAGCGCATGCTCATGTCCGACACGCCCACCGAATTCACCCTGCCCGACGGCGTGCATCCCTTTCCCCATCGCCATCTGACCGGCATCGCCGGGCTCCAGCCTTGGGAAATCGGCTTCCTCCTCGACGAGGCCGAGCAGTGGATCGCGCTCAACCGCACCACCACCAAGCATGACAGCCGGCTGGCCGGCCTCACCCAGATCAACGCCTTCTTCGAAAACTCGACGCGCACGCTGCTGAGCTTCGAGATCGCGGGCAAGCGGCTGGGCGCCGACGTGGTCAACATGCACGCCGCACAATCGAGCGTGAAGAAGGGCGAGACGCTGATTGATACGGCCGTCACGCTCAACGCGATGCGGCCGGACGTGATCGTGATCCGCCACGACAGCTCCGGCGCGGTTGGCCTCATCGCCGACAAGGTGGATTGCCCCGTGCTCAACGCGGGTGACGGCCGCCACGAGCATCCGACGCAAGCGCTGCTCGACGCGCTCACCATCCGCCGCCGCGTGGGGCGGATCAACGGCACGGTCGTGGTGATCTGTGGCGATGTGCTGCACAGCCGGGTGGCGCGCTCCAACATCATCCTGCTCGGCACGCTGGGCGCCGAAGTGCGCGTGGTCGCACCGCCAACGCTGCTGCCGCCCGCGATCGAGCGGATGGGGGCCATCCCCTACACCGATTTCGATGCCGCGCTCGAAGGCGCCGAGGTGGTGATGATGCTCCGCCTTCAGCTCGAGCGGATGGACGGGGCCTTCGTCCCCTCGCCCCGCGAATATCATCATTTCTACGGGCTCACCCGCGAGCGACTCGGCAGCGCCGCGCCGGGCGCGCTCGTCATGCATCCGGGGCCCATGAACCGCGGCATCGAAATCACCAGCGACATCGCCGACGACCTCCAGCGCTCGGCCATCACCGAGCAGGTGGAGATGGGCGTGGCGGTCCGCATGGCCTGCCTCGACGTGCTGACGCGATCGCGCCGCGGCGTGGAGGGCTGGGCATGACCGCGCAGAGCATTGGGCGGGGCATTGGAACGCTCGCCATCCGCAATGGCCGGATCGTTGATCCGGTCGCGGGCACGATCACCGAAGGCGGGATGCTGATCCGCGACGGGGTGATCGAGGCCGTAGGCGACATCGAGCATGGCCTCTTCCGTCGATCGGACGTGGTCGCCGACGCGCGCGGCGCGCTGATCGCGCCGGGGCTCGTCGATGCCGGCGTCTTCGCGATCGATCCGGAGGCCGCGATGGCGGGCGGCGTCACCACTAGCCTCTTGATGCCGGACCAGTTGCCGCCGCTCGACAACCCGGCCCTCATCCGCCAGGCCGCCTCCTTCCCGCGCGATGCGGTGAGCATCGTCCCCTTCGCCGCGGCCACCCGTGGGCTGGGGGGACGCGAGATGGCCGAGATCGGTCTGATGCAGCGCGCCGGCGCGGTCGCCGTCTCGACCGGCCGGAGCTGGATCGCCGATTCGGGGCTGATGCACCGCCTGATGGCCTATGCGTCTGCCTTCGATCTCGTGGTGGTGACGCATGCCGAGGACGGTGGCCTCGCCCAGGGCGCGGTCGCGACCGATGGCGAGATGGCGAGCCGGCTCGGCCTCGCCTCCGCCCCCGCGATCGCCGAGGCGATGGCGGTCGCGCGCGACATTGCGCTCGCCGAGGAGACCGGCGCACGCCTCCACTTCCGCCAACTTTCGACCGCGCGCGCGTTCGATCTGGTGCGCGCGGCCAAGCGGCGCGGCGTGAAGGTAACGTGCGGGGTCAGCCCAGCGCACCTGCTGCTCTCCGACACCGCGATCGGTCCGTTCAAGACCTTCGCGCGGCTGTCGCCCCCGCTCCGCTCCGAGGATGATCGCAAGGCGACGATCGAGGCGGTGCGCGACGGCACCGTCGATCTGCTCTGCTCCGCGCACGATCCGCGCGGCCCCGAGGCGAAGCGCCTGCCCTATGCTGCGGCCGAGCCCGGCATGGCCGGTGCGGAAACGCTGCTCACGCTATCGCTGGTGCTGGTGAAGGAGGACGTGATCTCACTGACGCGCCTGTTCCAGCTCCTTTCCACCGCGCCTGCGAAGCTGTTCGGCATCGACGCCGGGCGGGTGGAACCGGGCGCGCCGGCCGACCTGATCCTCGTGGACGAGGATCAGCCCTGGAAGATCGTTGCCGACGATCTCGCCGGCCGTGCGGGCAAC
>DATGEV010000187.1:0-9944 GCA_035309885.1 Sphingomonas sp. | reverse complement strand
CGATCGATGCGCTGAGACGATCGAGGCGGCGCGGCCGGCGGCCTCGCTCTTGAGGCCGGGATCGGAGAGCAGCGCCTCGTCGAGCGTGCAGGCGTGGAAGGCGTCGTCCTCGTCGGCCGGGTCGCCGCCGGCGCGCAGCACCGCGATCCCCACCGCGCGATAGAGCAGGCCGGTGTCGAGATGGGGCAGGCCGTAATGACGCGCGAGCGCCTTGGCGATGGTGCCCTTGCCCGATGCTGCCGGACCGTCGACCGCGATGATCATGCCTGTACTCCGTGTCGCTGTTCGGCGCCGAGCGCCTCCATCATGCTGATGAACTGGGGGAAACTGGTAGCGATGGGCGCGCGGTCGTCCACCGTCACCGGCTTGCGGCAGGCGAGCGAGGCGACCGCGAAGCTCATCGCGATGCGATGGTCGAGATGAGTGGCGACGGTCGCGCCGCCGGGCAGCGGATCGCCGCCGGTGCCGTCGATGACGAGGCCGTCCTCCACCTCCTGCACGGTGGCGCCGATCGCGCGCAGTCCCTCGGCCATCACATGGATGCGATCCGATTCCTTGACGCGCAGCTCGTCGAGTCCGCGCAGCACCGAGCGCCCCCGGGCGAGCGCTGCGGCGACGAACAGCACCGGGAATTCGTCGACCATGCTCGGTACGATCGCGGGCGGCGTCTGGATGCCGCGCAGGGCCGAGGCCTTGACCCGAAGGTCTGCCACCGGCTCGCCGCCGACGGTGCGTTCGTTCTCGAAGACGATGTCGGCGCCCATCGCGCGCAGCATGATGTAGAGCCCGGCGCGGGTCGGGTTGAGGCCGACATTCTCGACCACGATCTCCGAGCCCGGCGTGATCAGCGCCGCGACCACCGGGAAGGCCGCCGACGAGGGATCGCCGGGCACGACAATCTGCTGCGGCTTGAGCTCGGCCTCGCCGGTGAGGTGGATGGTGCGCGTGCCGTCGGATGCGGTCTCGACCATCAGATGCGCGCCGAAGCCGGCCAGCATCCGCTCGCTATGATCGCGGGTGGGGACGGGCTCGATCACGCGCGTGGTGCCCGGCGCGTTGAGGCCGGCGAGCAATATCGCCGACTTCACTTGGGCAGACGCGACCGGCAGGCGATATTCGATCGGCACCGCCGGCACGATCCCGCGCACCATCAGCGGCAGGCGGCCGCCGGGCGAGGGGGTGAACTCCGCGCCCATGCGCGACAGCGGTTCGATCACGCGGCCCATCGGGCGCTTCGACAGCGAGGCGTCACCGGTGAAGGTGGCGGTGATGGCATGGCTCGCGACCAGGCCCATCAGCAGCCGCGTCGAGGTGCCCGAATTGCCCATGTCGAGCGCGGCCGCAGGCTGGAGCAGCCCGCCCACGCCGACGCCGTCGATCGTCCACACGTCGTCTGTGCCGCGCTCGATCGTGGCGCCCATCGCGCGCATCGCTTGCGCCGTGGCGAGCACGTCCTCACCCTCCAGCAGGCCTTCGACGCGGCTCGTGCCGACCGCCAGCGCCGAGAGCATCAGCGAGCGGTGCGAGATCGACTTGTCGCCGGGAACGGTGACACGACCAGCGAGCGCGCGGGGCGCCGACAGTTGCAATGGCAGGGCGGAGGAGTGGCTCATCGGCGGGGCTTTTGACAGCGGCCCCGGCCTATGGCAAGGCGCCGGGCGCGGTGCCGTCGGTGGATCCTGGCGGCCTCCTTCAAGCGATTGGATGTGAACAAGACATGGTGAAGCCTGAATGGGGCACCAAGCGGACCTGCCCGAAGTGCGGCACCCGCTTCTACGATCTGGGCAAGGAAGACCCGGTCACCTGCATCAGCTGCGGTGTCCAGTGGGAGCCGGAGCCTGTGCTGAAGTCCAAGCAGCCGCTGCCCTTCGACGCGCCCAAGCCTGAAAAGGAAATCAAGCGCGAGGAAGACGCCGATCTGGTCGAGGATCTCGACATCGCCGTGGACGATGAAGAGCCGGCTGACGACGACACCGATCTCGGTGGCGACGACGATCTCGGCGTGGCAACGCGCGAGGAGGAGGACGAGCAGTAAGCTCGTGCTTTCGCCCTTTTCGAGGGTTCCCGCAAAAAATGCGGGCCCCTCGAAAAAGGGTGTTGCCAAGGTCCGCTCCCTCACCTAGAGGAGCGCTCCCGACGCCGGAACCCAGCCGGCAGGGACGAAAATGTGGGGCCGTAGCTCAGCTGGGAGAGCGTCGCGATGGCATTGCGAAGGTCTGGGGTTCGATCCCCCACGGCTCCACCATTTTCTCAAAGCCCGCCTTCGAGCGGGCTTTTTGCGTCTGGGCACCCTCGACGTGCCGCACGCGCCTGCTAGCCTGCCTCCCGCCCAGTGGAGGGGAGCGCCATGCCCAGCATCCGGCCCGTGACCGAACTCGATACCCATGACGTGTTCAACCAGCCACCGCCGTTCGAAGATGTGAATCTGTTCACCGGTGACCGCGCGCTGACCGATGCGGTGGCGCACGCAGGCGGCGCGGCGCATCAGGCGCGGCTGGCGGAACTTGGCGGCCGGGTCGGCTCGGCCGAGGTGATCGACTGGGGCGTCGAGGCCAATCGCAATCCGCCGGTGCTGGACAATTACGACCGCTACGGCCGGCGAATCGACGAGGTGCGCTTCCATCCAGCCTATCATCGGCTGATGGAGCTGGGATTGGGGGCCGGCTTCGCCTCGGTGGCGTGGGGCGGCACGCCTGCCGGCCATGTCGCGCACGCGGCGATCCTGTTCCTCACCGGCCAGCCGGATTCGGGGACGAGCTGCCCCATGACCATGACTTATGCGTCGATGCCCGCGCTCCAGGCCGAGCCGGCGGTGGCGGCGGAGTGGGCCCCACGCATCCTCGCCGGCCGCTACGATCCGACCCAACGCCCCGCGACCGAGAAGGCGGGCGTCACCATCGGCATGGCGATGACGGAGAAGCAGGGCGGATCGGACGTCCGCGCCAATACCACCCGCGCCGAGCCCATCGCCGACGATGCCGGCTGGGTTCGGCTGACCGGCCACAAATGGTTCTGCTCGGCGCCGATGTGCGATGCCTTCCTGACGCTGGCCTATGCGCCGGGTGGGCTGACCTGTTTCCTCGTGCCGCGCTGGCTGCCCGACGGGGAACGCAATGCGGGCTTCCGCATCATGCGGCTGAAGGACAAGCTCGGCGACCGCTCAAACGCCTCGTCCGAGATCGAATATCATGGCGCGCTCGCCCGGCGCATCGGCGAGGAGGGGCGCGGCGTCGCCACCATCCTGCACATGGTGCAGCACACGCGGCTCGATTGCGTGGTGGGATCGGCGTGCCAGATGCGCGCCGCGCTGGCACAGGCCTTGTGGCACTGCGCGCACCGCACGGCCTTCCAGAAACGCCTGATCGACCAGCCGGCGATGACCGCCGTGCTCGCTGATCTCGCGGTCGAGAGCGAGGCGGCGACCGCACTCTCCTTCCGCGTGGCGCAGGCGTTCGATGTCGGCGATCCGCTGGCGCGGCTGCTCACCCCGCTCGCCAAATATTGGGTGTGCAAGCGCGCGCCCGGCCTCGTCACGGAGGCGATGGAGTGCCATGGCGGCGCCGGCTACATCGAGGCGGGGCCGATGCCGCGGCTGTTCCGCCAGTCGCCGCTCAACGCGATCTGGGAGGGCTCGGGCAACGTCATCGCGCTCGACCTGCTGCGCGCAATCGCGCGCGAGCCCGACGGCGTCGAGGCGCTGCGCGGCTTTCTGGAGGGCGTGCGCGGCCACGACCCGCTCTACGATGCGTGGATCGATGCGATCGATTTCACCGCCGCCGACGAAGCCCGCGCGCGATGGCTCGCCGAACGGCTGGCGCTAGCGGCCCAGGCGGCGGTGCTGATGGCGTGGGACAATCCGCTCGCCGAGGCTTTTTGCCGCCTTCGCCTCGCCCCGCGTGGTTCGGCCTATGGCGCGTTCGAGGCGAAGCTGGACGTGCGCGGCATCGTCGAGCGCGCGATACCGGGATGAACATCCAGCGGTACGGCCGCTGGACCAATAAGAACGATGGGCCTTCCCCGCCGAGCGGCTGGTCGGCGGGGCGAGGCCGTCGCTTGGCGCCTGATGGTTGACAACGCTAGCGCTCGCGGCAGGCCGGTGGCAAGGGCAAGCAAAGTTTTCGAGCGTCAGGAGCTGTCATGACCTACACCGCCGCCGCCAACCGCTATGACGGGCAGATGCCCTATCGCCGCACCGGGCGCAGCGGCATCGATCTGCCCGCCATCTCGCTAGGTCTCTGGCAGAATTTCGGCGGTGCCGACGTGTTCGAAACCGGCCGCGCGATGCTGCGTCGCGCTTTCGACCGTGGCGTCACCCATTTTGATCTCGCCAACAATTACGGCCCGCCCTACGGCTCGGCCGAGGAGAATTTCGGCCGCGTGATGGCGACCGACTTCGCCGCGCACCGCGACGAGCTGATCGTCTCCACCAAGGCGGGGTGGGACATGTGGCCGGGCCTCTATGGCAATGGCGGGAGCAAGAAGTATCTCGTCGCCAGCCTCGACCAGTCGCTGAAGCGGATGGGGCTCGATTATGTCGACATCTTCTACTCGCACCGCGTCGATGCCTCGACGCCGCTCGAGGAGACGATGGGTGCGCTCGCGCAGATCCACCGGCAGGGCAAGGCGCTGTACGTTGGCATCTCCAGCTATTCGCCCGAGCTGACTCGCAAGGCCGCCGCGATCCTGAAGGAAGAGCGCGTGCCGCTGTTCATCCACCAGCCGAGCTATTCGATGCTCAACCGCTGGATCGAGGACGAGCTGCTCGACACGCTGGAGGCGCTCGGCACCGGCTGCATCGCCTTCTCGCCACTCGCGCAGGGCATGCTGACCAACAAATATCTGGGCGGCGTGCCCGCCGATGCGCGTGCGGCCAAGGGCGATACCTCGCTGGGCGAGCGGCTGCTGACCGCCGACAATATCGAGCGGGTGCGCGCGCTCAACGCCATCGCCCAGCGCCGTGGGCAGACGCTGGCCCAGATGGCGATCGCCTGGGTGCTCCGCGACCCGCGCGTCACCTCGGCGCTGATCGGCGCGCGCACGGTCGCCCAGCTCGACGACTCGCTCGATGCGGTGAAGAATCTCTCCTTCACCCCGGAGGAGCTGGCCGAGATCGACGTTTACGCCAGCGAGGGCAACATCGATCTCTGGAAGGTCTCCTCGACCATCGAGAAGGCCTGATTTCGGATCGGATCGGGAGAGGCCGCCGGGCTCCTCCCGAACTCCCTATATGTCCATCCGAATTCACTTGAATAACCGATATGGAGCATCGTAAATCTCTGTCACCTCATTCGGGGTTGTCAGTGATGCGCGATGTTTCGCCTGACTGGTTCGGTTGGTACATGAAGCTGGTGTGCACGCTCGCGGGCACGGCGGCGGCTGTGTACCTGATGCTGTGGGGGTTCAACCTGCACAGCACGCCGGTGCTGCTGGTCGATTTCGTGGGAATCGTCTTCGGGCTGCCGCTGCTCGTCGTCGCGATCCGTCATCTCATCGCTGAGTTCCGTCTTCTGAAAGACTGAGCCATGAAAATTCGTGCTGTTGTGCCGCTCGCCCTGCTGGCGATCGGGGCCTCCGCCTGCTCGCGCGTCGAGCCGGGTCATGTCGGCATCAAGGTGGATAATTTCGGATCACGGGCGGGTGTGCAGGACCAGGCGCTGGGCGTCGGCTGGTACTTCACGCTGGTCGGCACCTCGATCTATCAATACCCGGTCTACACCACGACCTACACCTGGACGCAGAACCGCAGCGAGCAGAGCACGGCGGACGAGGCGTTTACCTTCCAGGATCGCAACGGCCTGTCGCTGTCGGCGGACGTGGCGGTGGCCTATCGTGCCGATCCGGTTAAGGCGCCGATCCTGTTCCAGAAGTATCGGACGGACATGGGCGGGATCGTCGCCGGGCCGCTGCGCAATGCGGTACGCAACGCCATCGTCGAGGCCGCCTCGCAGATGAGCGTGGAGGATATCTACGGGCCCAAGAAGGCGGAGCTGATGAACGCCGCCTTCAAGACCGTACGCGATTATTTCGAGCCGTTCGGCCTGCATGTCGAGCAGCTCTATTGGGCGTCAAACATCCGCCTGCCCGATCCGGTTCTGGCGCAGATCAACGCCAAGATCGCCAATGAGCAGGCTGCACTCGCCGCCCAGGCCAATGTCGCGACGGTGAAGGCGCAGGCCGACGCCGAGATCGCGCAGGCTGAGGGCAAGGCCAAGGCCTCGCAGGTCGAGGGCGACGCGCTGCGCGCCAATCCCGAGATCCTGCGCCAGCGTGCGATCGAGAAGTGGGACGGGCATCTGCCCACCTATATGGGCGCCAATGCCCCGGTGCCTTTCCTCCAGGGCGGCAAGTGAACGGGGCGGGCCGCCGGTTCCGGCCGGCGGCCCGTCAGGTCAGCGCATTGGCCTTGGCGATCGCGCCCAGCACGTGCGCGCTGGGCTTGGGGCGGCGACGGAAGCTCTTGCGGTCCACCGCCACCAACCCGAAGCGCGGCGCATAGCCCGCGCTCCACTCGAAATTGTCGAGCAGCGACCAGTGCATGTAGCCGAGCACCGGCACCCCGTCCGTGATCGCGGCGTGCAGGCCTGCGAGCGCGGCCGGGATATAGGCGGCGCGGCGGGTGTCGTCAGGGGTGTTGAGCCCGTTCTCGGTGACGATCACCGGCCGCTGCGTCTGGGCATGGGCGTAGCGGACGGCGGCGCCGAGCGAGGCGGGGGTATTGTCCTGCCCCGAGGCGCCGAGGTGTACGCCGTCGGGCGCGCGGGTGGTGCCGTGCGCTCCGATATACATGCGCTCGTAATTCTGCACGCCGACGAAATCATCCTCGCGCGCCGCCTCCAGCCAGGGGGCGTAGACTTCGGCGCGCTTGAGGTCACGGATCGAATCCTGCCCCACCGCGGCATCATCCTGGATGGCGAGGCTCACCCCCACCGGTAGCGACCCCCGCACCGCCTTGATCGCCGCGCGGCCGGCCTTGTGGCCCGCGATCATCTGCGGGGTCATCAGCGCGATATCCTCGTCATTGGCCATGTTGGCGACGACGAACTTGGGAGTCCCGCACGCCCGCGCGGCGGCTTCCAGCATCGCCCGCAGCCGGGTCGGCCCCTCCGCGGGCTTCAGCCGCCAGCTCAGCAGCGGCAGCAGGTCGGGTTCGTTGAGCGTGGTGGCGTAGCCGATATCGTCGGCCAGCGCGCGCGCCGCGCGGTCGCAGAAGCGCGCGAACAGCTCGGGCGACTCCTTGTTCGTCCAGCCGCCGGCGGCCGCGAACCAGCACGGCGTGGTGAAATGGTTGAAGGTGACCAGCGGCACCAACCCGCGTTCCCGGCACGATCCGATGATGCGCCGGTAATGATTGAGCATCGCGATCGAAAACTGCCCGCGTTCGGGCTCGATCCGCGACCATTCGAGCGAGAAGCGATAGGCGCCGAGCCCCAGCGCGCGAACGAAGGAGAGATCCGCCGGCCACAATTCGAAGCTGTTGCAGGCGTCGCCCGAGGGCTCGTCATAGACGGTCGGGCGGAGATGCTCGAGTAGCCAGGCGTCACTGGCGACATTGTTGCCCTCGGTCTGGTGGCCGGAGGTCGCGGCACCCCACAGGAAGCCCGGCGGGAAGGTGCGCGGGCGCTTGCCGGCTCCACGGGCCTTGCCTGCCGCCATCCCCACGGCAAGCCCGGCCATCACCGTTCGGCGCGAGGGCGACAGGCGGGGCGGGGCCGGTGTCATCCCCCTTGGGTAACAACGCCTCGCGCTCGACGCCAGCGGTCGATCGATCGTTCCGGCCCCGGCATGCGGTGCCGCGGGCGGGGCAGTCGCTCTGGACGGCAGGGGGGCATTTCACTATATCGATCGGTATGGAAAGTATCTCGACCGCCGTCGCCGCTCGCGGCAGGCCGCGCGAATTCGATGCCGAGCAGGCGCTCGCGGCCGCGCTACGCGTGTTCTGGATGCGCGGCTATGAGGGTGCCTCGCTCACCGAACTAACCGAGGCGATGGGCATCACGCGCCCCAGCCTCTATGCTTGTTACGGCAACAAGGAATCCTTGTTCCGCAAGGCTCTCGATCTCTACGAGCATGAGAAGCTCGCTTACATGACAGCCGCGCTCGACGCGCCGACTGCGCGCGGCGTGGCCGAGCGTCTGCTGCGCGGCGCGCTTGAGATGCAGCTCAATGCGGCCGATCCCAAGGGTTGCCTGGGCGTGATCTCCAGCGTCACCTGTGGGGCCGAGGCCGAATCGATCAAGGCCGAGGTGATCGCGCGCCGGGCGTCGTCCGACGCCGCGCTGAAGGCGCGCTTCGAACGCGCGAAGGCCGAAGGCGACCTGCCCGACGGCGTCGATCCGCAGGCGCTCGCGCGCTACATGGTTGCGGTGATCCAAGGGATGTGCCTGCAGGCCGGAAACGGCGCTTCGGCGGACGATCTGCGCAGCCTGGTCGATACCGCGATGATGGTCTGGCCGGGGCGCTAGACAAAAACTACTGCCCGGTATAGAAATCGGGTTGACGATTTGTACCGCATTGCATTATATACCTCTCGGTATGGAAATGCGTTTGGCCGTGGGGGCCGATCGCGCAACGCGGGAGCCCGTCATGCTCCAGACTGACAAAGGGCTGATCGCGGCCGGGCCCGATGACGCGGCAGCGATCATGCCGAAACGGGTGAAGGGGCGCATCGCTTCCACCTGAATTATCGACGCTCCGTGATTGCGGAGTGTCTCCCAGATTGATGAACCGGACCGGGTAGGCGCGACATGCGGCCTTTCGCTCGGCTTCGTGACGCATCCAGGCTTCGACAGGGCGCGACCGACGGTTGCCGGCTCCTGTGCGCGGCCGTCTTTCGAAGGGGATAACCCATGGCCTATCTTGATGTGCGGGAGCAGCTGTCGTTCGCCACCGCGCTGCCCATGACACCGAGCGCCGACTCCATGCCGGTCGAGCCGGTCGGCTTCGCGCAACACGAATGGGATGTGATCCAGATCGCGCGTCGCGACGGGCTCGCCAGCCTGTCCGAGCCGACGCGGCTGGCGCGCCTGTCCGCCTGGCTGTTCGGCGGGGGCATCAGCCTTCGCCTTGCCGATCCACGACTGGAGGCGCTGCGCCGCCTGTCCGTGCTGGCGTGGCACCATGGCTATGTCGTGCCGGTCTCCTCGATCAAGGCATTCACGGACGCCGGCTACACCGGCGACCAGCTCGAATTTCTGCTGGCGAGCATCGCGTCCAGTCGCTCCAGCCGATCCAGCCGCACCGGAAGGATTTTCGCATGACCGTTCATGTCCAAGTCGAGCGCGACGAGCGCATCGAAGCGCTCGGCGATGCCGATCCGCAGCCGCGTTGGCGGCGCGGGCTGGTGCTGGTGCCGATCCTGCTGGTCGGCGCGGTCGGCTTCAAGTGGCTCCACCACGGCCCGGCCACACCGCCGGCGATGCCGCTGGCCGACGTGACCATCGCCACCCCGCTGGCACGCGACGTGACCGAGTGGGACGATTATGTCGGCCGCTTCGTCGCCAGCCAGTCGGTCGAGGTGCGTCCGCGCGTCTCGGGCCAGGTGGTGGCGCGCCACTTCAAGGACGGTGACGTGGTCAAGCAGGGCCAGATCCTGTTCACCATCGACCAGCGGCCCTTCCTCGCCGCGCAGGCCGAGGCGCGCGCCAATGTCGAGAGCGCCCAGAGCGCGCTGACGCTGGCCCGGTCCGACTTCGCCCGCGCCAACCGGCTGACCGGAGACGATGCCGTCTCGGCCGGCGAGATCGACGCGCTGCGCTCCAAGGTCCAGTCGGCGGAAGCCGCGCTGGCCGCCGCCCAGGCCCGCCTGCGTCAGCGTTCGCTTGACGTCGAGTGGACCGAGGTGCGCGCGCCGGTATCGGGCCGCATCTCCGATCGCCGCGTCGATGTCGGCAATCTGGTCGGCGGCGGGGAGGGCACGTCGGCGACGCTGCTCACCACGATCAACG
>DATGEV010000186.1:0-2615 GCA_035309885.1 Sphingomonas sp. | reverse complement strand
ACTCAACGAGGTGGCCTTCCCCGCCTATGCCCGGATGCAGGCCGACCGGCAGGCCGTGGCCGCGAGCTTCGCCAAGGCGCTCGGCCTGATCATGCTGGTGGCGTTGCCCTGCTATGTCGGGCTGGCTGCGACCGCCGAACCGCTGGTGCTGACGGCGATGGGCACGCAATGGCAGGGCGTGGTTCCGCTGGTGCGGCTGCTCGCCTTCGCCATGCCGTTCGTGACCTTGCACGTGCTCTATCCCCCTGCGACCAACGCGCTCGGTCAGCCACGGATCGGCGCGATGTCGGCGGGCGCTGGCGCTGTGCTGCTACCCGGCGCCTTCACGCTCGGCGTGCAGTTCGGGCCCGTTGGCATGGCCGCGGCCTGGCTGGTGGCGATGCCGATCCTGGTGTCGTTCTCGAGCAGCCTGTCGCTGCCGGTGATCGGACTCAGCTGGCGGGGACTGGCCGGAGCGATCGTGCCGGCGCTGGTCGCGGCGCTGGGGATGGGGGCAGCCGTGACCGGGCTCGACCGGCTGCTGCCGCCAATGGCGCCAGCCGTCCGGCTGATGACGCTCGTGTCGTTCGGGATCCTGAGCTACGGCGCGCTGGTGATGGTGGTCGCGCGACCGGCCGCGCTGCGAGCGCTGACGATGATTCGTGGCGGAGGCGTCGCGGGCGTGGCCTGAGCCACACGCGCGACGCTCCGGACAGGATCAGTTGCCGGCGATATAGTGCCGCATCGCCTCCGCTTCGGCCTCGATCCGTGCGAGCCGCAGCTTCACGAGATCGCCGATCGAGACGACTCCGACCACCGCCTCGCCCTCCACGACCGGCAGGTGGCGAACGCGCCGCCGCGTCATCAGCGCCAGCGCCGACAGGATCGGCGTGGTCCGATCGACGGTGAGTGCGGGGGAGGTCATCACCTCCTCCACACGGCGGTCCATCATCGCCGGGCCTTCCTGCGCCAGCCCATAGATGACATCGCGTTCGGAGAAGATTCCCAGAACCTTTCCCCCACCGATCACCGGCACCGCGCCGATGCGCCGCTCGGCGAGCAGCTTCACCACCTCGCCCACCCGTATGTCGGGACCGACGGAGACGATGTCTCCCCCCTTCGACTGGAGTATCGCCGCGATCGTCATGCCGGCCTCCTCTCGATGCCGGCCCCCTTGGCTCGGCTCTGCTTGATGATTCCACGACAACGCGCCAAAGGGAAGCCATGCCGAAACCGGATCCCACCCCGCGGCGACGCATCGCCAATCCGTATGCCTGGGCCCGCTATTGGCGAATCATGCGCTGGATGACCTTGCTGGCGCTCGTCTGCGTGGTCGTGGCGCTGGTCTATTTCCATTTTGGCGGCAGCCCGGTTCCGGTCCACATGGTGATCGCCGGTTCGCTCGGCGTGTTTTTGACGGTGATGCTGGGCACCGGCCTGATGAGCCTGGCCTTCCTCTCGTCGGGCAGCGGCCATGACGAGGATGCCGCGGATCCGTTCGACGAACGGCACTGATCGGCCTACAGCCGGATCGATCAACGAAGAAGGGCGCCGTTCCCATCGGAACGACGCCCTTCGTCACTCTGGCGCAGGCCGCGATCAGGCCGCGACGATATTGCCCTCGTTGGGGGTCGCAGTGCGGCGCGTACGACGGCGACGCGGTGCAGCTTCGGTCGCTTCACCCTCGGTGTCGTTCGCCTCGACCACCGGAGCAGCCTCGGCCGGCGCAAACGCCGGCGGCAGGCGATCGATCTCGATCCGCTGCGCGTTCTCATCACCCTGGGCCTCGCCCTCGGCGCGGCGGGGGCGGCGACCGCGACGGGGGCGACGCCCCTCGCCGGCCTCGTCCTCGTTCGCATCCTCGCGCGGAGCAGCAGCTTCGGCGACGGGAGCGACCGGTTCACGCTCGCGGCGACGCGGTTCACGATCCTGACGCTCGGCCTGACGCTCGGCACGCTCCTGACGTTCGGGGCGGCGGAACTCGCGCTCGTCGCGGCGGGCCTCGGCCACCGGCTGATCGCCCTCGGCGCCCTCGTCAGCGCCCTCGGCCATCTCGTCGGAGTCCTCAAACTCATCATTCTCGAAGCGCGGGCGCCGCTGCTGGTGCTGGTGCTGGTTCTGCTCCTCGAAGCGCGCACGGCTTTCGTTGAGCACCCGGAAATAATGATCGGCGAACTGGAGATAATATTCGGTCATCACGCGATCGCCCTGGGTCTGGGCATCTCGCGCGAGATTGCGATATTTCTCGTGCAGCTGGGCCGCGTTGCCGCGTGCCCGGTTGTCGATCCGGTTGCCTCGATCAGGACCATTGCCCGGTCCTCGTACCTGCGCGCCGCCGCGGCCACGGCGACGGCCGTTCTGCCGATTGTTGATCAACGTTTCCGAGTCCTCGTTCCTGGTGGTCCTAGTCACCATTCTCGCCGGGGTCTGATCCGGCATCGTCGCCGGGGCCGTCCCGGCGATTCGCAGGCGCCGTCCATGATCTGCGCGCCGGCGTCAGGCGTACGAAGTCCGCACGCCCCATTCCGCGTCGCTGCCCCGCAAGCGGAGCGGCAGGCCATCGGTTTCGGCATGGGGCCGCAGCGTTCGATCACGATGTATCGATGCTGAGTGGCCCCCGTTCCTAGGCCTCATGT
>DATGEV010000185.1:0-18624 GCA_035309885.1 Sphingomonas sp. | reverse complement strand
CATCCGGGGAAAAATTCTCAACGTCGCTTCCGCCACTGCCGACAAGATCCGGGCCAACAGCGAGATCGCCGACCTCGTCCTGGCGCTCGGCTGCGGCACGCGCGACAAGTGCGACGCCTCGGTGCTCCGCTACGAACGCATCGTCATCATGACCGACGCCGATGTCGACGGCGCGCACATCGCGACGCTGCTGATGACCTTCTTCTTCCAGGAAATGCCCGACGTCGTGCGGAAAGGGCATCTCTACCTCGCCCAGCCGCCGCTCTATCGCATCACGGCAGGCGCCAAGTCGCTCTACGCCCATGATGACGAGGATCGTGCGCGGATCGAGAACGGCCCCTTCAAGGGCAAGAAGGTCGAGGTCGCGCGCTTCAAGGGTCTCGGCGAGATGAACCCGGCGCAGCTGCGCGAGACGACGATGGACAAGTCGACGCGCACGATGATCCGCGTGACACTGCCGCAGGAATATGAGGAGCGCGCGGCGGTGCGCGATCTGGTCGACCGGCTGATGGGCAAGGAGGCCTCGCACCGCTTTGCCTTCATCCAGGAAAACGCCGCCCGCATCGACGAAGAAGAGATCGACGCCTGAGAGGGCTGACGGGGGAGCATGGGCGAGACCAGAGACGCGACGCGCGCCAGGCTGCAGGCCCTGCTGCGAAGGCTCGCGGCCGCGCCGCGCGATGTCGATGCGGCATGGGACGCCGCCGACATTGCCATCGATCACGGCTTTGAGGATGAGGCCGTCGCCACGGTCGATGCCTCGGTCCGGCTGATCGCGAACCATCCACAGCTTTGGCAGATGCTCGGGCTCCTCTATCGCGGGCTCGACCAGTCGAAAGCGGCGCTTGCCTGTTTCAGCCACGCTGCCCGCCTCGCCCCGCGGGACGCTCGCATCGCGCATGCAATGGCGCTGACGAGCGTGCAGGCTGGCCGGCCCACCGTCGCGCTCTATGACCGCGCGCTCCAGATCACGCCGCTCGACGGCGAGCTGCTGCTGGGCCGGGCGGCGGCCCTGGCGGCGACGGGCTCCATCGACCGGGCCAAGGCCGATCTCGCTGCGCTGCTGCACCAGCATCCGGGTTGGGTGCCCGGCCATCTCGGCTTCGCCAAGCTGTGCTCGATGAGCGGCCATCCCACCGCCGCGACCGAGACGCTGGACATCGCGCTCAGCCGGCATCCGGCGGACGTCGGGCTCCACAACGCCCGGCTCGCGGTGCTCGCGCGATCCGCGCCACCGGAAACCCGTCTTGCCGCCATCGCCGACGCGCGCCGCCGCGCCGGCCCCAATGCAGCCTTCGCCAAGGCCGAAGCGGCCGCGCTCAGCGAGGCCGGCGACATCGCCGCCGCCGACGCCCTGTTCGCAACGATCGATGCCGGCGGCGACACCGACTTCGCGCTCGCCCGCGTGCGCCATGAGCTTCGCGCCCGGCGGCCGGAGACGGTCGATCGTCTGGCCGGGCCGCTCGCCGGATCGAGCGAGGCGGTGACGGCCTGGGCCTATCGCGCCACCGCCTGGCGCATGATGGGAGACGAGCGGCTGGACTGGCTGGAGCGCGACGGGCTGATCGGCGTCTATGACATCAGCGACCAACTCCCGCCGCTCGACAGACTGGCCGAAGTGCTGCGGCAGATCCATGTCGGGCGGGCCCAGCCGCTCGACCAGTCGGTGCGCGGCGGTACCCAGACCGACGGACCGCTCTTCGCGCGCGCCGAGCCCGAAATTCGGGCGGTGCGCGAGGCGGTGCTGGAGACGGTGCGGCACTATCGGGAGAGCCTGCCGCCGGTCGATCCCAGCCACCCGCTTCTGTCGGCGCCACGCAAGGAGCGTCCGCATTTCGCCGGCTCCTGGTCTGTCCGGCTGCAAGGCTCCGGCCACCACGTCCATCATGTGCATACGCAGGGCTGGCTGAGCTCCGCGCTCTATATCGCCCTGCCGGATGCCGATGCTGTCGAAGATCGCGGCCTGCTCCAGCTCGGCGCCCCACCGGAAGAGCTGGGTCTCGACCTCGCGCCCACGCGCACCATCGAGCCACGCCCGGGCCGGCTGGTGCTGTTCCCATCGACGACATGGCACGGCACCACGCGCTTCGCCGCCGGAGAACGCCTGACGATCGCCTTCGACGTCGCCCGCCCGCGCGGCTAGCGGCCGCACACCGCTTCGCCCTCATGGAGGGCGCGTCTTGGCCTTTCATCACGCTCAGGGCAAATGGCAGGGATTGGTGCAGGCTGTGTGAAAACGTCTCTCCGCAACAAAACGAGCAACTTCGGAATAAATTGGCACATGGTGGCGCCAGAATAGAATCGATTACCACCCGAATTTGAATCGATATTTCGCGCCGCACTGTCGAAATCGAGTTTTTACACAGTCTGGGTGGTTTTCTTCCAGACCGGTTTTGTCACCCGAACAGGGTTCGGCGACGGTCAGCATCTGACACCGTCGGAGTTCGACCTTCCGCTGTGGATCGGCGTGGCCGCGCCGATTGACAGCGGGCCGCCTTTAGCGTTCTCCCGCCCGAGATATGCGTTTCTTTCCCTCGCAAATTTCCTTGGCATATGCTGCGGCATATGCCGAGGAGCCCACATGAACATCGAACGTCACGTCAAACTGTTCAAAAACGGCCGCAGCCAGGCGGTGCGCATCCCTCGCGAGTTTGAACTTCCGGGAGAGGATGCCATCATGCGCAAGGAGGGCTCACGTATCATCATAGAGCCTGCGCCTTTACCCTCGCTGCTAGTGGTCGAAACCTGACAATTGGTACCCTTCCTGATCGACGGCCAAATGACGACATCTGGTGTTAGCTGCCGCTCTTCTGCATGAACGGAAATGCATCACCAGTGGGGCCATCATCGAGCAATTCGATTTGGTGCGGGTGGGTTGGATCGTCGAGATGCAATTTTAGAGCATATGCGTCGGGCTTGATGACAAAGCCCGTGGCCGAAGCTCCCACATAGGTCTTTGGCAGCACATAGGGGCCTGCCTTATCCCGCTCGATCACGTAGCCAATTCGTTGATTTGCAACGGTCATTATCCCGTTGTTGAGGACGACCGTGCCACAGCAGCGGTTCACATAAGCTCCGTTAGCGATGCCAACCTGCAAACGCGGCGCACCCGTGAGCGCTATGTAGCCCCACGCACATAAGACGACGATTAGGCCGATGATCCCGACAAGTTTGCTCGCGCTCATGATGCCTATTTGAACCGGACCACGAATGTCTGCAATTGGGCGGGGAGCTGCCCAACCGCTCTTGTACGTCGGCTCCGCCCACTGCGAACGGCTCGACGTGGCGCACATCGGACGTCGCTGATCGCTATCCGACCACCTATCCCACACCACGGCCGAGCAAGGCACAGATTGACACGCTCGCGGGACATGGCGAACGTGTAGCCAGTTCCGTCGGCAGGCTATTTCAAAATGATCTGGTGGAAAAAAGCTCTTCTCGTGCTTGGCGCTTTGTTCATCTGGTTCTTCGGACTTATAGTTATGGGCGAGCAAGGCTATTCAAGTCAGTACTTCTGGGTGTCATGTAGCGCACTGGCGATCGTATTTGCCGTGGCCCCGTTTTGGCGATTTCGCTTTTCTGCTTGGTATTGGTTGACAACTGTGGGCCTCGCGATAGCCAATCTAGTAACACTATATATCATGATGGCTAAGGTTTCAGTCCACAATCTGCCAGCTAAAAGTGTAGTTCAACTGTTGCTGGTTGTCGACTGCATGGCTTGCTGGTCGGCTATGGTGGGAGTTTATTACGCTCTTCATCGCCGATTTCCATGGCAAACCTCTGACCGATAATCCGTTACCTGCATGGCTATGGCAGATATGCAGGTTGGTGTTGGCTATCGGGATTGACCGCTAGTGGGCGGATGAAGACCTTGCGCTTTTTCCGGTGCCGAATGACACTCGCTCCGAAGGGAAGTTCCGATGCCATTGTTGAATGGAAAAGTCGCTCTTGTGATCGGAGGGGCGCGGGGCATCGGGGCGGCAGTTAGCCGTAGGATGGTTGCAGATGGAGCGGCGGTTTCGATCGTCTATCTGAGCCGGTCGGACCAGGCCGAAGAACTGGCAAGCGAGCTAAGGACTGGCGGCGCTTCTGTTCTCACGATTAAGGCCGACGTGAGCGATCCGATCGCCCTCGCGGGTGCCATGGATACATCTTTCGCCCATTTCGGCCGTCTGGACGTGTTGGTAAGCGTGGCAGGCACGGCCATTGTTGGCCCTCTCGATGCTTACGCAGAGGACGCTTTCGACCGCATCTTCGCATTGAACGTGCGCGCTCCATTCACCGCCGCGAAAAAGGCGGCGACCATGATGGACGTCGGTGGACGGATCATCACAATCGGCAGCATCGTCGCGGATCGCATGCCGGGAGAAGGCGGAACTCTCTACGCCGCCAGCAAGTCGGCGCTGGGAGGCCTGACGCGGGGGCTGGCGCGCGACCTTGGCGAACGCGGGATCACCGCTAATCTCATCCAACCCGGACCGATCGACACCGAGCGCAATCCCGCGAACGGCCCCAACGCCGAGGCTAATAGGACGCCTCTCGCCATACGGCGTCACGGAACGCCGGACGAGGTCGCAGGGCTCGTTGCCTATCTTGCATCATCAGAAGCCGCGTTCGTAACGGGCTCGGTCTATAACATTGATGGCGGTTGGAGCGCCTAATCTGCGCGTGCCTACGATCGCTTCCGGGGAAGGACCGAACGGCAGTCAGCGTCGTGTTCTAGGCGAAATCTGCAGTCGATCCGGCCGCACTCGACGCGCCCACCGCACGATACTCTGAAGCCGGCCACGGTCGCAACCCGCAGCCGGCCCCCCGCCCCGATCAGTGCTTGGTGATCGGCGTATTCTGCGACGCGATCGCCACCCATTTGCCGCCGCGCTTCTGGAATATGTCCATCCACGAATAGACGCCGCTGGTCGACGCACCCTTGTGCGTGCTCTCCTCGGTATCCATCCCCTGCACGATCGCCAGATCGCCGACGATCCGGACATGAACGTCGTGATTGGTCATTGAGGTGGTCTTGTCCTCGCCCGACGTGATGCCCGCCAGGAACTCGGCGCGGGTGGCCTGCTTGCCGGTCTGGTTCTGGCCGATCCAGTCCGGTGCGATGATCTCCTTAAGCGCGGTTACGTCCTTCGCGACCATCGCTTTCGACCAGCTGGCCTCCTTCGCGACCAGTTCATCGGAAGGGGGCGCGGCGAACGAAGCCGTCGCCAGAGTGGTTGCTGCAAACGTGCACGCCATCCATGTCAGAAGCCTCATCGAAGACACTCCTCAGTCCTGGTGGGTAACAACAGGCCGCTCGCCGGGTTTTGCGTATGGGCGGGTCGGCGCCGCTGATTAGCACGCAGCCGTTCCACTTGCGAATCGACCATCGGCGGGGGGCGGCGCCGGCCTCGACGCCTAGTCGAGCACGCGCGCCGCGATCGCCTCGCGCCGTCGTGGCGTGACGCCGAGCTCCTTGCGGAGATAATCGTCGAGCGAGCCATGACGCTCGTCGATCGCCGCGAAGGCAGCGTCGATATAGGACGCCTCGACCGTCATCAGCACGCGGATGACCGAATCCGAGATGCCCTCGCCGTAGCTCGCGCGAATATGTCGAGCGCCCGCCGCGATCCGCCGCTCGACCCGGCCGGCGACGTTGGTGAGCAGATAGTCTGCGACGATGTCGTCGCGATGCACGTCCATCATCGCGTGGAACAGCGCGACCGCGAGGCCGGTGCGGTCCTTGCCCGCCATGCAGTGGATCAGGGAGGGGCCGGGGATCGTCGCCAGCGCCTCGAAATAGCGGGCGAGGATTGGGACCATGCGCGGCCGGAACGGCATCTCGGCATAGCCACGCACCATCGCGCGCCGGGCCTCCTCCACGCCGGGCACCCCGCGCGCCGCATCGACATGCGGGGCGATGCCGGTCGTATCCTCGTCGACGAAGAACACCTGCGCGGCGAAGCCCTCCGGCCGCCGGCAGGGCGCCACCGCGCGCTCGCCCGCCCCGCGCAGATCGATCACCACCGCGAGCCCGAGCCCCCCGATCGCCTCCAGATCCGAGTCGGTGGCATCGACATGCTGAGCCGAGCGGAAGAGATGGCCGGTCTTCAGCCGTCCGGACGGGGTCGCATAACCGCCATAATCACGGAAGTTATGCACGCCCTCAAGGGGTAGCACGCGGCTGTCGACGAGTAGGTCAGTGGCCATGGGCTTCTCCTGCACAAGCGACTCCACCTCCATTTTCGACGCCGATCATGACGATCCCGCGACCGGCACTCAACCGATGCTCTTCCGGCAGGCAACCATGGGTCACGCATTCTTAACGGGACGGGAGGCAATTTCCGGTTGCCCAGCGTGAGAGAGGTTCGCCTTTGACGCCCATCGACCCTTTGCCGCTCGACCATAGCTGGCCGCTCTTCGAGCGTGGGGTGCATTTCGAGCTCGGCTGCCTCACCGGCGGCCAGGGGACGGGGCTGATCGATCCTGCGCTCGACGGGCAAGCGCTTGCACGACACGGCATCGGCACCTGGGCGTGCGATCTCAGCGACAACGCCCTGACCTGGTCAGCCGGCGTGTATGATCTGTTCGGATTGCCGCGTGGTGCTCACCTGTCCCGTACCGAGGTGGTCGGGCTCTATGACGAGCGCTCGCGCACCGCGATGGAACGGCTGCGGGCCTATGCCATCAAGCATCGGCGAGGCTTCACGCTGGACGCGGAAATCCTGCCCGATCGGGGAGGCCATCGCTGGATGCGACTGGTCGCCGCCCCGATCTGCGAGGGCGGCCGCGTCGTGCGCCTGCACGGCCTCAAGCGAGACGTCTCCCACGAATATCGGTGACCCCGGCCGAAGCATGGAAACGGCGATAATCGGCCATAAGCAGATAATGCAGAGCCGAATGACGTAGAGCAGCGACTGCTTGCGGGAGAATCGTGATGCTGCCTGGTCTTGCCGCGCTCGTTCTTGCGACGCTCTTCACCGGGGCTGCGCTTTACATCAGCCTTGTCGAGCATCCCGCCCGATTGGTTCTCCATGATGCTGCGCTGCTTGCTCAATGGCAGTCCAGCTATATGCGCGCGCTGCCCATTCAAGCAGGCCTGGCCTTGCTCGGCACCGCCGTCGGGCTGGTCGTCTGGTATCGTTCCGATGGCTGGCAGTGGCTTGTCGGCAGTCTCACGCTCCTCGCAAACTGGCCGTTCACGATGTTCGTCATCATGCCGACGAACAAGCGCCTGCTCGCCATGCGGCAGAGTGAAGCGGGCCCTGAGAGCCGCAGGATGCTGCTGCGCTGGGCCGCCCTCCACCACGTAAGGAGCGCCCTCGGATGCATCGCGGTGCTGCTTTTCCTGTGCGGTCTCGTCGCGGCGCAACGTCCGTAATCCACCTTCCGCCAATAGCGCCAACGGCCGAAACGGTTGACTGCCCGGCCGGACCCACGAATATGCCGGGCGAGAGGACCGAGGCCCACCCATGTCGAACTTCGAATTCCGTTTCGATGAGGAGCAGGGCGTGCTGCATTGCAAGGCCAACGGCTTCTTCACCGTCGAGGAGGTGCAAGCGTTCGGGGTGGCGATGCGCCACCATGCCGACACCGCGCGCCGTGCGCATGGTTACTGCCGGCTGCTGATCGACAGCAGCGACGGCGTCGTGCAGTCGAACGAGGTGATCGAGGAATTCGCCCGCTTCCCCCCGATGATCCAGCGTCCGGGCGACAAGAAGGCGGTGGTGGTGAGCTCCAGCCTCGCCAAGGTGCAGGCGCGTCGCACGTTCCACAGCGACCGCGAGCAGGCCTTCGTGTCGATGGCCGCCGCGACCGCATGGCTGATGGCGGACTGACCGCTCCCGCCTCCCCTCATCGCTCCGCCGGCTTGCCGTGCCGCGGCCCACGTCCTACCCCGCACGCCATGACCCGCCCGATCCTGCTCCCCGCCGCCGACCGCATCGCCTCGCCCTGGAAGAATGGCGGCGGCGTGACGAGCGAGGTTGCGGTCTTCCCGGCTGGCGCGTCGATGGACGATTTCCTGTGGCGGGTGAGCATCGCCGAGGTGGCGGAAGCCGGCGCCTTCTCACGCTTCCCGATGATCGATCGCGTGCTGGCCGTGCTCGAAGGCACGCTGTCGCTGGCCGTCACCGGGGAGGATGCGCCGGTGCTGCTCTCGTCCGCGACGGGCGCGCACGCCTTTCCGGGCGATGTCGATGCACATGGCACACCGCTCGACGGGCCGGTACGTGATCTCAACATGATGGTCCGGCGCGGGGCGTGGCAGGGCACGACCGAGGTGCTGCGGCCATTTGCGCCGATGCGGATCGACGACCTGCCATGCTGCGCGCTGCTGGTCGCGACGGGTCCGGCTCGCGTCGAGCGTCTCGGCGAGACGTTCGCGCTCGATCGGCTGGATGCGCTGCTCATCGACGAGGCCGGCGACGCACCGATCATGCTTTCCAGCGATGCGTCGCTCTATCTGATCCGGCTCACAACCACCTGATCCTGCGCGCAGCTCAGCCCTTGGTGGCCGGCACGCACTTCAGCTGGGCGCCGCCGCCCTGCCCCAACCCCGCCTCCATCGCATCCGCATAGACCTTCAGCATCGCCAGGCAGCGCTGCTGGTTGAAGAATGTCCGGCGACCGGTGATCAGACCCTCGAGCGCGTAGGATATATGCGAAGGCTTGGCGGCGCGGCCCGCGCTAGCTCCAGTCCTCGTCCTCGAACACCGGCGCGCGGCCCTGCCGGGCGGCGGTGAGCGTTTCGGCATGGCCGGCCGATGCCAGCAGCAATTCCTGTTCACGCGATTCGCCTTCGAGCAACTGCGCCGCGCTGGCGTCAAAGCTCTGGTTGAACAGCCGCTTGGCGGCGCGCACCGCGCGCGGGCTCTGCGCCGCGATGGCGCGCGCTATCGCCAGCGCCTCGGCATGCGGATCGTCGGCGAGCCGCGTGACGAGACCCAGCCGGGCCCCCTCATCCCCCGCGATGCGGCGCGCGGAATAAGTGAGTTCGCGCGCCACATCGTCGCGTACCAGCCCGCGCAGCAGCGCGATCCCGCCGATGTCGGGCACCAGCCCCCAACGCATCTCCATGACCGAAAGCTCAGCGTCGGGCGTGGCGATGCGGATGTCGGCGCCCAGCATTATCTGGAAGCCCGCGCCGAAGGCGAAACCATGCACCGCCGCGATCACCGGCACGGGCAGCATGCGCCAGCCCCACGCGGCGTTCTGGAAGATATTGGCCTCGCCATGCGTGCGCGGCATCAGATCGCGCAGCGCTGGGCTGCTCCCGAGGCTTTCGAGGTCGATGCCGACGCAGAAGCCCCGCCCTTCGCCCGACAACACCACCGCGCGCACGCCCGCCATGCCGTCGAGCCGCGCCTGCACGGCCGCGATCTCCGCAAACATGCCCTCGTCGAGCGCGTTGATCTTCTCCGGCCGGGCGAGCCGTACATCGGCAACGCCGCCCTCGACCGACAGGCTGATCCGGTCCGTCATGTCCCTCTCCCCTGATCCAGCGCCTCAGATCGAGCGGCCGACGACTTCCTTCATGATCTCGTTGGTGCCGCCGAAGATGCGGGTGACGCGCGCGTCGCGCCACAGCCGGGCGACCATATATTCGTTCATGTAGCCCGCGCCGCCATGCAGCTGGAGCGCCATGTCGATCACGCGGCCCTGCATGTCGGTGTGCCACATCTTCGCGGCGGATGCCTCGGCGGTGGTGAGTTCGCCCTTGAGGTGGCGGGCGATGCACCAGTCGAGATGCGCCCAGCCGACCTGCAACTGGGTCTTCATGTCGGCCAGCGTGAACTTGGTGTTCTGGAACTCGAACACGGTCTTGCCGAACGCCTTGCGATCCTTGACGAACGCCACCGCCTCGTCGAACGCGCGCTGGGTTGCGGCCTGCGCCGAGATCGCGATCGACAGCCGCTCCTGCGGCAGCTGGTTCATCAGATAGGCGAAGCCCTTGCCCTCCTCGCCGAGGCATTGGGTCATCGGCACGCGGACATCCTCGAAGAACAGCTCCGAGGTGTCGGCGGAATGCTGGCCAACCTTGTCGAGGTTGCGCCCGCGCTGGAAGCCCGGCGTATCGGCATCGACGAGGATCAGCGAGATGCCCTTGGCGCCCTGCGTCGGATCGGTCTTGGCGACGACAATGATCAGGTCCGCATTCTGGCCGTTGGTGATGTAGGTCTTGGAACCGTTGACGACATAGTGGTTGCCGTCCTTGATCGCGGTGGTGCGCACGCCCTGCAGATCGGAGCCCGCGCCGGGCTCGGTCATGGCGATGGCGGTGATGATTTCGCCCGACACCATGCCCGGCAGATATTTGCGCTTCTGCTCCTCCGAGCCATAGGCCTCGATATAGTCGACGACGATGTCGCTCTGCAGCGTGATGCCCGCGGCCGAGCCCGAATAGCCCAGCTCCTCGCCAACCACGGCGTTGTAGCCGAAATCGAGGCCGAGCCCGCCATATTCCTCCTTCACGGTCGGGCAGAGCAGCCCCGCCTCGCCGCATGCCCGCCAGAATTTGCGGTCGACGATGCCCTCCTGCTCATAGCGGTCGAGGTTCGGAATCAGCTCGCGGTCGAACAGCTTGCGTACCGTGTCACGGAACAGGGCGTGATCTTCGTTGAAGGCGGTCCGCTGGGCGAGGTCGAGCATCACTCTCTCCGGTTTTCGGTTTTCTGGCGACCACGATAGACGGGTGGGTGCATCTCCACAAAGGCGGTCATCGTCTCGTGATGACCGCCACAGGCGATTGCACGCTGTCTCCGCCCCGCTATGCACATGCCAACCGGCACGCAGGAGACACAAGCATGGCGGATGCGGAACTGGCGGGCCCGATCCTGCCGAGAACGGCACCGCCACGCTGTTTCAGGACGCCCGCACCGTCGCGTTCGTCGCCGCGTTGCGCGCCTTCCTCTGAAGGCCAAGGCGGCCGGGGCCATCGAAGCCCCGGCTGACGTGCTTACCAGTGCCGCCGGTAATAAGGACGGCGGTAGCCATAATGGCGGTAGTACCAGACATGGTACGGATAGGGCCGGTAGACCCACGTGCCGCCATAGAACACCCATGGCCGGTACCAGCCCGGCGCGGCATAGGCATAGGACGGGCCGTAGGAGCCGTAGAACGCCGGCGCGCCGCCACGCACGACATAGCCGGGCGGACAGCCGGGGCTGGTGGCGTTGCTGCCCGCGCTGCTGGCGATCGCAGCCCCGCCCACGGCGCCGACCGCCGCACCGGCCAGCGCGCCGGTGCCATGATCGCCGCGCCCGGAGAGGCCCGCGCCGACGATCGCGCCGAACAGCCCGCCAATCACAGCGCCCGCGCCGACATCGCCATGCGACTTCACGCAATAGGCCTGCGCCCAGCGCTGGGCGTCGGACGCATATCGGCGATCCAGATCGGCGAACTGCGCGGCGTCGGGTCCGGGCTGGTAGCCGGGCGGCGGCGGAGGCAACCGCGAGCCGTCATAGCCCGGAGGCGGCGCAGGCGCGTCGTCATATCCCTGCGGCTCACCACGATCATAACCGGGAGGCGGACCGCGATCATAGCCCTGCGGCGGAGCGGCACCATAGCCGGGCGGCGGCGACTGGCCATAGCCGGGCGGCGGCGGTGTATTCCCCCGCCCCTGATCATAGCCGGAGCCCTGATCGTAGCCGGAGCCCTGATCGTAGCCGGAGCCCTGATCATAGCCCTGGCCCTGATCATAGTCGCCGCCCTGATCGTAGCCCGGAGGCGCCTGCTGATATCCGGGCGGCGGCGGGGCATAACCCTGCGACCCGCCCGGCGCCTGCGCGGACGCAGCCGAAAGCGCAACGGACGACACGGCCATCGACAGGCCGGTTGCCACAAACATGGTCTTGGTCAGCAACTTGGCTGTCATTCGGCACGATCCTGCAACGCGGGTTCAATCGGCATCAGTAACCCGACTCTGACTGAACGGCGTCTGAGCGTCGAGCCCTTCCTTTCACCATCATGGCACGCACGCCTGATTCTTGCAGCGCCTCGATCAGCTCGCCATCGAGCGCTTGCGAACGCCCACGCTGCGGCTAGGGCTGTGACCCGATATGCGAAGGAGGGGAATCATGCCCCAGTTGGCCTGCACGACGATCACCTCGCCCGTCGGCTGCCTCCAGCTGGTCGCGACTGACGCGGCGCTGGTGGCAATCCTGTGGGAGAAGGATGACCCCGCACGCGTCCCGCTGGGCGCGCTGGCCGAGGATGACGCGCATCCCGTGCTGACCGAGACCGCGCGCCAGCTCCGCGATTATTTCGAAGGCCGCCGCACACGCTTCACCGTGCCGCTCGAATTTACCGGAACGGTTTTCCAGCGCGAGGTCTGGCAGGCGCTCCTCACCATCCCGTTCGGCGAGACGCGCAGCTATCGCCAGATCGCCGAGCAGATCGGTCACCCCGCCGCGGTGCGCGCGGTGGGGGCGGCGAACGGCCGCAATCCCATCTCGATCATCGCGCCGTGCCATCGCGTGATCGGCACCGACGGCAAGCTGACCGGTTTTGCCGGCGGCCTCGACGCCAAAGCCACTCTCCTCGCGCTGGAAGGTGTGGCCGTGGCACCCGCGACCAGCGACGATCGCCAATATTCCTGGCTGGACGCCGGCGTATCTCCCATTGGATGATCGGCAGGCGAATGGGAAAGCCGAGCATTGTCCTTGGCATGGATAACAGCGCTACCTAAGCTGCCCGCGACGCCTGTCCTGCTCTCGCTCCAGATGGCAGGTCAGCTCGGACCGACAGCCCCTCGTTGGAAACCCTTCGCCGCGACATGGTACGCCGCATCATCCACAGCGCGCGCAGCATAGGCCAGACCCCGGGAGAATGAGCATGACGCATGCAATTGGCTACGCCGTCCAGGACGCCAGCAGCCCACTCCGGCCGTTCCGCTTCGATCGGCGCGCGATCCGGTCCAATGACGTCGCCATCGAGATCCTCTATTGCGGCGTCTGCCATTCGGACCTGCACCAGGCACGCAACGATTGGCACAATTCGCTCTACCCGATGGTGCCCGGCCACGAGATCGTCGGGCGGGTGACGGCGGTCGGCGATCAGGTGGCGAAGTTCAAGGTGGGCGATCCCGTCGCGGTCGGCTGCCTTGTCGACAGCTGCCGGAGCTGCGAACAGTGCGCGGCCGGCGAGGAGCAATATTGCCGCAGCCGCGCCACGCCTACCTACAACGGCAAGGAACGCGACGGCGAGACGCCGACCTTCGGCGGCTATTCGGATCATATCGTCGTGCGCGAGGAGTTCGTGCTGCGTCTCCCCGACGGGCTCGACATCGCGCGCGCAGCCCCGCTCCTGTGCGCGGGCATCACCAGTTGGACGCCGCTCAAGCAATGGCATGTCGGGCCCGGTAGCCGGGTCGGCGTGATCGGGCTGGGCGGACTCGGTCATATGGCGGTGAAGCTCGCGGTCGGACTTGGTGCCGAGGTGACGGTGGTCACGACCTCACCGTCGAAAGAAGCCGATGCGCTGGCGCTCGGCGCGCACAAGGTGCTGCTCTCCACCGACAAGGCAGCGATGCGCGCGGCGGCCCACAGCTTCGATCTGATCGTCGACACGGTGCCGGTAGCGCACGACCTGACGCCTTACATGCCGCTGCTCGACATCGACGGCACCATCGTGCTGGTCGGCGCGATCGATATGCTGCCCCCTTTCCACTCCGGGCTGCTGCTCGGCGGGCGCCGGCGCGTGGCAGGGTCCGCAATCGGCGGCATTCCCGAAACGCAGGCGCTGCTCGATTTCTGCGCCGAGAAGAACATCCTGCCCGACACCGAGATGATCGCAATCCAGGACGTCAACCACGCGTTCGAGCGGATGGAGCGATCGGACGTGAAGTATCGCTTCGTCATCGACATGGCCTCGCTCGCCAGCGACAAGACATGATCCTGCCCGATCCCCGGCTGATGTAGCGGGATGGCCGCCCTGTAGGCCGTCGCCGCGTCGGCCGAAGGGGTGAGCCGGCGCGGCATCCCCTCGATATCCTCGATCGCCCCCCAGCGCGTCTTCGTGGCGGCGAGGCAGCGTCGACGGCGGCTCAGTTTTCCTCAGCCAGCGCCTCGATGCGCGTGCTGAGCTTGCCGATCACGCGCACCAGCTCGTCGAGCTCGTCTTTGTCGAGTGTCCCGAACACGTCGATCAGGAAGCGGTTGCGGATCGGCTGGGAGGCCGCGATCGCCGCCTCGCCCGCCGCCGTCACCGAGATGCGCTTGGCGCGGCGATCGTCCGGATCGGGATCGCGACGGACGAGGCCGTCGCGCTCCAGCCCGTCGATCGCCTCGGTCACGGTACGCGGCGCCTGACCGAGCGCGGAGGCGATGTCGGTCGACCGCACCGGCCCACAGCGCTCCACCAGCTGCAGCAGTTTGGTCCGTGCCAGCGACGTGCCGTGTATCATCATCAGCCGGTCCACCAGCCGATGGGCCCGCAGATAATAATCGCGCAGCGCCTCGGCCGCGCGTTCACAGTCGGCAAGCTGTTCTTGAGGGTCCATAATAAATGGGGTTGCCATATTTCACTCTTTTGGGCAAGGGCGGCGACGGGGGCTTATGCCCCGCGTGGTGTCGCATAAGGATCGTCGATGGTCGAAGCTGCCCAACAGCCCCCCGCAACAGGGGACAAGCGTGCGAGGCGCCTGAGCCCGCGGGCGCGGCGCATCCTGCTGGTCGTGGCCGTCGTGGCAGCAACGGCATTCGGGCTGTGGCTGATACATTACGAGACCCGCGGCAAATATATCGAGAGCACCGACGACGCTTATATCCGCGCCGACGCCGTGACCGTGAGCCCCAAGATCTCGGGCTATGTCGAACAGGTGTTCGTCGCCGACAACCAGGACGTCAAGGCTGGCCAGCCGCTCGTCCGCATCGATCCGCGCGACTATAAGGCGCAGACCTCGCAATATCAGGCGCAGATCGACGTCGCACGCGCCAATGCGGATAATGTCCGCGCGATGATCCGCGAACAGGACGCCGCGATCGCGCAGGCCCGCGCCCAGCTCGCCGCGTCGGAGGCCGATGCACGCTTCTCCGCGGGCGAGGTCCAGCGCTATACCCCGCTCGCCGAGAGTGGGGCGGAGACGCGCGAGAAGCTCACCACGCTGCGCAACCAGGCAACGCAGGCCGCCAACGCCGCCGCCGCCCAGCGCGCCGCGCTCGACAGCGCCGAGCGTCGCATCGGCGCACTGCAAGCGCAGATCCGTCAGGCCGAGGCGCAGGGCGAGACGGCTCAGGCGCAGCTCTCCGCCGCCAACGTCAATCTCGGCTCGACGATCGTGCGCGCCAGCGTCGACGGCCGCGTCGGCGACAAGAGTGTGCGCGTCGGCCAGTTCGTCCAGTCCGGCACGCGGATGATGTCGGTGGTGCCGCTGTCCAAGATCTACGTCAGCGCCAATTTCAAGGAGACGCAGATCGGCCTGATGCGCCCCGGCCAGCCCGCCACGATCGAGGTGGATTCGCTGCCCGGTGTCGAGCTCAAGGGCCATGTCGACAGCGTGTCGCCGGGCACGGGTGCCGAATTCTCACTGCTGCCCCCCCAGAACGCCACCGGCAACTTCACCAAGATCGTCCAGCGCGTGCCGATCCGCGTCGCGATCGACGCCGGCCCCGACGCGCGCAAGGTTCTGGTGCCGGGCCTGTCGGTGACGGTGAAGGTCGACACCATCGCGGCCAAGAGCGAGATGCGCTTGATCAAGGATCAGGAGAAGGCCCGCGGCGATCGATGAGCGACACGCCCGCCTCCCCCGCCGCGGTGCCCGCGATGCCGGAACGCGCCGACGCCGCCGCGTGGTTGGCGGTGGCGGCGGGGACGCTGGGCGCGCTGATGGCGACGCTCGACATCTCGATCGTCAACTCCTCGCTCCCCACCATCCAGGGCGAGATCGGCGCCAGCGGCACCGAAGGCACCTGGATCGCCACCGCCTATCTGGTGGCCGAGATCATCATCATCCCGCTGTCGGGCTGGCTGGAGAAGGTGTTCGGCCTGCGCACCTTCCTGCTGCTCGCCGCGACGCTGTTCACCTGCTTCTCGATGATGTGCGGCTTCTCGACGACGCTGCCGATGATGATCGTCGGGCGCGTCGGCCAGGGCTTCACCGGCGGCGCGCTGATCCCGACTGCGATGACGATCATCGCCACGCGCCTGCCGCGCTCGCAGCAGCCGATCGGCAATTCGATGTTCGGCGCCACCGCCATCCTCGGCCCCGTGCTGGGCCCGGTGCTGGGCGGCTGGCTGACCGAGAATGTCAGCTGGCACTATGCCTTCTTCATCAACCTGCCGGTGGGCGCGGCGCTGATCACGCTGCTGCTGGTGGCGATGCCCTTCCACAAGCCCAAGCTCGATCTGCTGCGCGAAGCCGACTGGCTCGGCATCGCGGGCCTCGCCATGGGGCTCGGCGGGCTGACCGTCGTGCTGGAGGAAGGCGAGCGCGAACAATGGTTCTCCTCGCCCGAGATCCGCTGGCTGGCGCTGGTGGCCGCGATCGGCTTCGTCCTGCTGTTCGCCGGGCAGATGCTGGCGAGCAAGCCGGTGATCCGCCTGCGCCTGCTGCTCGATCGCCAGTTCGGCAGCATCGTCGCGATGGTGACGGTGGTGGGCATGGTGATCTACGGCACCTCCTACGTCATCCCGCAGTTCCTCTCGATCATCGCGGGCTACAACTCGCTGCAATCGGGACAGATCGTGCTGCTGTCGGGCATACCGATGATGCTGATGATGCCGTTCACGCCCTGGCTGGTGCAGAATGTCGACATCCGCATCGCGGTGCCGTTCGGGCTGACGCTGCTGGCGCTGAGCGCCTGGCTGGAAACCGATCTCACCTCGCTCTCCACGGGCGGCAACTTCGTCGCGTCGCAGCTGATGCGCGGCGTCGGCACGGTGTTCGCGATGATGTTCATGAACCAGGCCGCGATCCGATCGGTGCCCCCCGCGCAGGCCGGCGATGCGTCCGGCCTCTACAACGCGGCGCGCAATCTGGGCGGCTCCTTCGCGCTGGCCGGGATCGCGGTGATCCAGGATCAGCGCACCTGGCTGCACAGCCGCCGGATCGAGGACACGCTCTCCGCCAATTCCGTGCGCGTGCAGGATTATATGGCCGCGCAGAGCCAGTCGCTTGGTGGGCAGGCGGCGGCCTATCGCTCGCTCGGCGCCACGATCCAGACGCAGGCGCTGACCATGACCTATGCAGACCTGTTCTGGATCCTCGCGGTCGGCATCCTGATGGTCACCCCTCTCGCCCTGTTCCTTCGGCCGCTTCCCAAACACGCGAAGCCGGTCGCTGCCCATTGAGGAGCGCCATGCGCCCGATCCTTCCTCCCTTCGTCCTGCTTGCCCTGCTCGCCGGCTGCACCGTCGGGCCGAACTATGCCGGTCCGCCGCAGGCCGCGCCCAAGGCCCCCGCCTTCGTCCGCGCCGACGCGGCGCAGGCGTCCGCCACCGCGCCGGTCGCACGCTGGTGGGAGGCGCTCGGCGATCCGGTGCTGAACGATCTGGTCGCACGCGCGCTCGCCGCCAATCCCAACATCGCGATCGCCGAGGCACGGCTGCGGCAGGCGCGCGCGGCGCTCCGCATCGAGAAGGCCAACGAGCTGCCCAGCGCCAACGCGCAGGCGATCTACGCCCATGCCCACCTGCCCGGCGTGAACTTCAACAGCAACGGCAGCAACAACGGCAGCAGCTCGACCGATCTCGACCTCTTCAACCTCGGCTTCGATGCGACCTGGGAAGTCGATCTGTTCGGCGGCCAGCGCCGCGCGATCGAGGCGGCGCGCGCGCAGGCCGGCGCCGCCGAAGCCAAGCTCGCCGACGCGCAGGTCAGTCTCTCGGCCGAGGTGGCGCAGGCCTATGTCAACCTGCGCGACCGCCAGCGCCGGATCGATCTCAGCACGCGATCGGTCAGGATGCAGGAGCAGATGCTGGCGCTGACCCAGCAGCGCTATGATCGCGGCACCGCCTCGCGCCTCGACGTCACGCGGCTCCAGAACCAGCTCGACGGCACCCGCGCCGACATCACCCCGCTCAACGCCGAGCTCGAAGCCTATCTGGACGAACTCGCGACGCTGACCGGCGACGAGCCCGGCGCGCTCGACGACCGGCTGAAAACGGCGCAGCCGATCCCGCTGCCGCCCGCGCAGGTGGCGGTGGGCGACCCCGCAGCTCTGCTCCAGCGCCGGCCCGACATCCGCGCCGCCGAGCGCACGCTCGCCGCCGACACCGCCAAGATCGGTCAGGCCGAGGCCCAGCGCTTCCCCAAGCTCAGCTTCATGGGGATCATCGGGCTGGGCGGCAGTTCGCCGTCGGACCTCACCAAGCTCGACGATTTCACCGCGCTGGTGGCGCCGCAGCTCAGCTGGAACTTCCTCGATTTCGGGCGCAACAAGGCGCGCGTCGTGCAGGCCGAGGGCGTGCGCGACGAGGCCGAGGGTCAGTATCGCGCCACCGTGCTGGCGGCGCTGCGCGATGCCGAGGATTCGCTCTCGCGCTTCCGCTATCGTCGCATCACCATCGCCACGCTGGCCCGCGCCAAGGCGGAGGCAGACGAGGCGCTCGCGCTCTCCGAACAGCGCTACAAGGCCGGCACCTCGACGCTGATCGACCTGCTCGACGCGCGCCGCCAGCAGATCGCCGCCGAACAGAGTC
>DATGEV010000184.1:0-6651 GCA_035309885.1 Sphingomonas sp. | reverse complement strand
AAGCCGGCGATGCCGTCGGTGGCGAACTGCTTGTAGAGCCCGCCCCACCAATCGCGCGTCTTCGCTCGCGTGAAGTCAGGGAACACCGCCGGGCCTGGCCACACCTTGCCGACATAGACGCGGCCATTCGCGGCCTTGACGAAATGATCGCCGGCCATGCCGCTGTCGAAGGGCTGATAGCCCTGCCCCGGTGCCGCGGCGATGTGGAGGTCGGTGATCGCGACGATGCGGACATCTTGCGCCTTCATGTCTCGCACCAGCCCGGCCATGTCGGGGAAGGTCTTGGGGTTGGTGGTGAAGGGCCGATTGCGGTCCTGATAATCGATGTCGAGATAGATGGCGTCGAGCGGGATCTGGTCCTTGCGGCAGCGCGCCGCGATGCCGCGCACCTCGTCGGCCGACATGTAGCTGTAGCGCGACTGCTGGAAGCCCAGCGCCCACATCGGCGGCAGCGGCGACGGGCCAGTGAGTTTGGCATAACGCGCAACCACATCCTTCACGGTCGGGCCGGCGAGCACATAATAGTCGATCGGCCCGCCCTCGGCGCCGAAGCGCAGCGTGTCGCGCTCGGTCTTGCCGAAATCGAAGAAGCCCCGCCAGCTATTGTCGAGGAACAGCCCGCTCGCGCGGCCATCGGGCGCGACCTGGATGTAATAGGGAATGCTCTTGTAGATCGGATCGGTGGTTTCCTGGAAACCGGCGTCGGTGTTCCACATCGTGTAGGCCATGCCGCGCCGGTCGAGCGGGCCGGTCTTGTCGCCGAGCCCGTAATAACGATCGTTCTGCGGCATCGCCTTGGCGAGCGCGAAGCCCTTGCCGCGCTGCTCGACCGGATCGGCGTCCCGCGAAAGGATGTGGCCGGCGGCATCGCGCACGGTCAGCCGCCCGGCGGCATCGACGGTGGCGGAAAGCTCCCCGGTCGAGAAGCCGTTGAGCAGCGGCTTCACCGGCGCGGTCGCATGGCGCACCGCCTCCGGCACGGCCCAGGAAGCATCCTCCGCCAGCGCGCCGTCGAGCCCGATCCGCACGCGCAGCACGCCCGCCGCCAGCGCCGTCACCCGCATCAGCCGCTGGCCGGTGTGGACGTCCATGCCATCGGGGCGCACCGTCACGTGCAGCGCCGGGGCCGGCGCGACGGTAGCGGCGGCCGACGCGGGGCTCGGCGACAGGGCAAGGGCCGGCGACGCGAGCAGCGTCGACACCAGCAGGACGCGGCGGATCATGGAAAATATACTCCCGTCAGAAGGACGTCAGGCGATAGGCTCGGCCAGCAGGCCCGAAAAGGGCGGCAACGCCCCGATCGCAGCCTCGCCGACCGTGGCGATCACGCGCCAGCGATGCGGCTCGGCCGGCTGCCAGTCGAGCGGATGGCCGCCCATGTTGAACACGCAGAGAATGCGCTGGTCGCCATGCCGGCGCTCGAACACCAGCAGCGTCTCGCCGGCCTCGATCGCCTCCATCTCGCCGAACAGCAGCGCGTCGGAGTCGCGGCGAAGCGCCAGCAGCCGCCGTGTCAGCGCCAGCATCGATCGGGGCTCGGCCTCCTGCCGGTCGACCGCGAGCGCGGCATGGTCGGGGCCGATCGGCAGCCAGGGCCTGGCGGTCGAGAAGCCGGCATGGTCCGCATCCGCCACCCACGGCATCGGCGTGCGCGCGCCGTCGCGGCTCAGCGTCAGCGGCCAGTTGGCGATCGCCTCGGGATCGCGCAGTTCCTTATAGCCGATCGCCACCTGGGTCAGCCCCAGCTCATCGCCCTGATAGAGGAAGATGTTGCCGCGCAACGCCACCAGCAGCAGCATCGCCATGCGCGCATAGGCCGCCGCGTGGGCGGGCTCGGCCCAGCGCGAGATGGCGCGCGGCGCGTCATGGTTGGAGAAGGCCCAGCTTGGCCAGCCGATGCCGTCCGCCGCCGGCCAGCGTTCCAGCGACTCCTTCACCAGCGCCGGCGTCAGCTTCGGCGCATAGAGGAAATCGAAGCTGTAGGCGGTGTTGAGCCGGCGCTCGCCCGTGGTGAATAGCTTCATCTCGGCGTCGGCCTCGCCGCCGCCGATCTCGGCGACGGTGAAGCGATCGCCATAGCTGTCGAGCAGCGCGCGGATCCGTTCGAGGAAGAGCGGGATGTCGGCGTGGCTCTGGTTGTAGCGGTGGAGCTGGAAATCGAACGGCCGCGTCCGCACGCTGCCGTCGTCGGGCGCGGGCGGATTGTCGGTCAGCGCCGGGTCGTGCATCGCGAAGTTGATCGCATCGAGCCGGAAGCCGTCGACGCCGCGATCCAGCCAGAAGCGTGCAGTGTCGAGCAGCTGCTGCTGCACGTCGGGATTGTGCACGTTGAGCTGCGGCTGCGCCGACAGGAAATTGTGCAGATAATATTGGCCGCGCCGCGCGTCCCACGTCCAAGCCGGACCGCCGAACACCGACTGCCAGTTGTTGGGCGGGCTGCCGTCGGCCCTGGCGTCCGCCCAGACATACCAGTCGGCGCGCGGGTTTCTCCGGCTCGCGCGGCTCTCGACGAACCAGCCATGCTGGTCGGAGGTGTGGGCATAGACCTGATCGATCACCACGCGCAGCCCCAGCGCATGCGCGCGCGCCACCAGCGCGTCGAAATCGGCGAGTGTGCCGAAGATCGGATCGACGTCGAGATAGTCCGACACGTCATAGCCGAAATCGGCCATCGGCGAGGTGAAGAAGGGCGACAGCCAGATCGCGTCGACCCCCAGCGAGGCGATGTAGTCCAGCCGCGCGGTGATGCCGGGCAGATCGCCCACGCCGTCGCCATTCGCGTCCGCGAAGCTGCGCGGATAGACTTGGTAGATGCTGGCGCCGCGCCACCAGGGGCGGTTGGCGAGCGTGGCATGTGCAGGCTGACAGTCGTTCATTGCGGCGTTCCAGCCTCACACAGGATATAGTCGAGCGGGGGGATGCTGACGGCGACGCTGCCCGGTGCGGCGGCGCGCGCGGAGCAGGCGCCGTGCAGCGCGGTGAAGGTGGTCGATCCGGTCTCCACCTCGACATGCGCGCTGATCGGCGCGGTCGAAGTGTTGAACGCGATCAGAATCTCGCCGCCGGTCGCCGGATCGAAGCGCGAGACCGCGAACAACCCCGGCGCATCGCCCGATGCCCGCACGATCTGGCGCCCACGGCGGAGCGCAGGATGCGCGGCGCGCAGCTTCGCCAGTTCAGCGATGGCGCGATAGATCGGATGCTGCCGATCGAAACGGGGCGTCGCCGTGGTCGCGCCGGTGCCGACCAGCCGGTTGGCATTGTAGGCGGCGACCTTGCTGCCGAACATATCCTCGCGCGCGTCCTGATCGCCGCCGCTGCCGGCGAAGCCCTGCTCGTCGCCCGCATAGACGGTCGGCACGCCGCGCAGCGTGATCAGCATGGCGTGGGCGAGGATGACACGCTTCAGCACCTCGGCATCGTCCGCCTGGGGCAAGGCCTGTCGCACGAAATAGGCAAAGCGACCGGCGTCGTGATTGCTGACGAAGGTGGGCAGCGTCATCGCCGCCGCGGCCCCGCCCTCATAGAGCGGATCGGCGAAGAACATCCGTTCGAGCTCGGCGGTCGGCGCCTTGCCGCCCGCCGTGTCGATCACCGCGCGGCGGAAGGCGAAGTCGAGCACCGCTGGCAGCTTGTCGACCCGGGTATGCTCGGCGAGGCGTGCCGGATCCATCTCCTCGGTCGCGACCTCGCCGAAGATGTGGAAGTGCGGAATGCCCTTGGCCCGGGCGCGTGCCAGCATCGCGGGGACAAAGGCCTGCCAGAATTCGGGGTTCACATGCTGCGCGGTATCGATGCGGAATCCGTCGATGCCGAAGCGGTCGATCCAGCCGCCATAGATGTCGATCATGCCGCGCACGACGCGCGGATTCTCGGTCATCAGATCGTCGAGGCCGACGAAATCGCCCAGCGTCGCGCTCTCGCCCGCGAAGGTCGAGTTGCCGCGGTTGTGGTAATAGATTGGGTCGTTGAGCCAGTCGGGCTTCTTCGCATGCGCCTCGGCCGGCGGCACAGTGGGCGTATAGGCATAGTCCGAGCTGGTGAGCCGGGCATAGTTCGCCTCCGTCATCACCTGATCGCCCGCGAAGCCCGCGTTGATCGGCGCGCCGCCCACCCCACCCCGCCTCGAATAGGGATAATCGGCGCGGCTGCGATAGCTGCAGGCGCCGCCGGCCGCGCACTCGCGATACTGGATCACGTCGGCAGTGTGGTTCACGACGATGTCCATGTAGAGCTTCATGCCACGTGCGTGCACCGCCGCGACGAGTGCGCGGAAATCCGCCTCCGTCCCGAAATGCGGATCGACTGTGGTGAAATCGGTAATCCAGTAGCCGTGATAGCCGGCGCTCTCCTGCCCCGGAGCACCCTGCACGGGCTTGTTCTTAAAGACGGGCCCGAGCCAGATCGCGGTCGCGCCGAGCCCCTGGATATAGTCGAGCCGCTGAATCAGCCCCTTCAAGTCGCCGCCATGGTAGAAACCCTTGGCGGTGGGGTCGAAACCGGTGACGAGGCGGTCGCCGGTCAGCCCGCCACGGTCGTTCGACGGATCGCCATTCTCGAAGCGATCGGGCAGCAGGAAGTAGAGCAGCTCGTCCTGTGGCAGGCGATCGCGATAGGTCTGGGCCGCGACGGGCGCGGCGGTCAGCATCATGGCGGCCAGCAGGCCGAGGCGGCGCCCCCTCACAGCACTGTCTCCGGCGCGCGTGCGGCGCAATGGCGGGCAATGAAATCCTCGTGGGCAGGCATGCGCTCCGCCTCGCGCGTGTAGAGCGTTTCGATCATCGCCAGATACTCGTCGAGCTCGTCGGGCGCGATCTCGCCTGCGAGCGGATGATAGCCCTGCGCAAGCAGCCCCTGCCCCACCATCACCTGCAGCCAGCCAACCTCGGTGAACAGCTCCTCATGCTCGCGCACGATATGGCCGTTGGCGGCGAACAGATCGATCTTGGCGGCGAGCGTGTCGGGCAGATCCATCGTGCGGCAGGCCTGCCAGAAGGGCTCGGGCCGCTGGTTGAGCCGATAGTGCAGGATCAGGAAATCGCGGATGCGCTCGATCTCGAAATCGGTCTGCCGGTTATATTCGGCGCGGTCGGCGGCACGCACGGTGCGGCCGGGCAGCAGCTTCAGCAGCCGCGAGATGGCGGACTGGATGAGGTGGATGCTGGTCGATTCCAGCGGCTCGAGGAAGCCGCTCGACAGGCCGATGGCGATAACGTTGCGATGCCAGGCTGCGCGGCGGCGCCCGGCCTTGAAGCGCAGCGGGCGCGGATCGGCGAGCGCCTCGCCATCGAGGCCGGCGAGCAGCGTCGCGGCCGCCTCGTCGTCGCTGACGAAATCGCTGCGATAGACATGGCCGTTGCCGGTGCGGTGCTGGAGCGGGATGCGCCACTGCCAGCCCGCGGCCTGCGCGGTGGCACGGGTGTAGGGCGTGAAGCCCCCTGCCGAGCGCGACGGCACCGTGAGCGCGCGGTCGCAGGGCAGCCAGCGTGACCAGTCCTCGAACCCTGCCTCCAGCGTCTGCTCGATCAGCAGCGCGCGGAAGCCCGTGCAGTCGATGAAGATGTCGCCCGCAATCCGTTCGCCCGATGCAAGAGCGATCGCCGCGACGTCACCCGTCTCGCCGTCGCGGATCACGTCGACGATCCGCCCCTCGGTCCGCGCCACCCCAACCTGCTCGGCAAAGCGGCTCAGATAGGCAGCATAAAGCCCCGCATCGAAGTGGAAGGCGTAGGGCATGTCCGGGATGATGCTGGCGGTGATCGGTCCACCGCGATGCATCCGCCCGGCGCGCGCCGCGATCTCGTTGAGCGAATAGGCGGAGAGCGGCTTGGCGGTGCCGGCCTCATGCGCGCGGCGCCAGTAATGCTGGAACGGGATCAGGCCGATGTCGCGCCCCACCGCGCCGAAGGCGTGCATGTAGCGATGCCCCGGCTGCTGCCAGCCGACAAATTCGATGCCGAGCTTGAAGGTCGCCTGCGTGGCGCGGACGAAGGCGTCCTCGTCGAGGCCCAGCGCCTTGTTGAACAGGTGGATCTGCGGGATCGTCGATTCCCCGACGCCCACCGTGCCGATCTCCTCGGATTCGACGAGCCGGATGTGGAACCCCGCGCCGAGGAAGCGGCCGAGCGCCGCCGCCGTCATCCAGCCAGCCGTCCCGCCGCCCGCAATGACGATAGTGATCGGATCAGGCTTCACGGGCACATCCTCCGCCGTGTTGCCGCGCTAGGCGCAAAAGGGCAGGAGACGCCCCCGAAGAACGCCCCCTGCCATGAGATCGGGAACCGGCCAGCATGCCCACCTGGGAAGCACAGCATATCGGCCGGTTCACGGTCGTTCTCAGAACTTGTAGGCGACACCCAGATAATAATCCCGGCCATAGCGCTGGTAATCGATCACTTGGCGAGGATCATTGTTCTGGTAGGTCACGAACGGACGATCGGTCAGGTTCTTCGCCTGGAGCAGGATCGACAGACCGGTGAGCGGCCCCTTCTGGAACTCGTAGCCGACCTGTGCATCGAGAATGCCTTCGGACTTCGCCTGACGGAAGGTCGGGTTGGCCGAGAGGCCGGCGACCTCGCCCAGGAAGGACGCACGATAGCGATAGCTCACCCGCGCCTGGAAACCGTACTTCTCGTAGTAGAGCTCACCCGA
>DATGEV010000183.1:0-4915 GCA_035309885.1 Sphingomonas sp. | reverse complement strand
GCCGGTGGTGATCGGGCGGCTGCAGGTGGTGCGCGGTACCTATAATTTCGCCGGGCGCCGGCTCGATCTGGAAAACAGCAGCACGGTGGAGTTCAACGGCCCGCTGCTCGATCCCGATCTCCACATCACCGCCGACACCGCGGTGGAGGGCGTCACCGCCACGATCGCGATCGGCGGCACCGCGACGCACCCGCAGATCAGCTTCACCTCGACGCCGGTGCTGCCACAGGACGAGGTGCTGTCGCGGCTGCTGTTCGGCAGTTCGGTGACCTCGCTGTCGCCGACCCAGGCGCTCCAGCTCGCTGCGGCGCTCAACTCGTTGAGCGGCACGGGCGGCGGCGTGAACCCCCTCGGCAAGCTGCGCGGCGCTTCGGGGCTCGACCGGCTGCGCGTGCTGGGCGCAGATCAGACGACGGGGCGCGGCACGTCGCTGGCGGCGGGCAAATATATCTCCAACCGCATCTATGTGGAGGTGATCACCGATGCGAAGGGCTTCACCCAGACGCAGCTGACGATCGCGCTCTCCAAGGCGCTCAGCATCCTGAGCCAGGCGGGCGGCGTGACCGGGCCGGCGGTAACGCTGCGCTATTCGAAGCAATATTGAGGGAGCCTGCTCAGCGCGGCTGGATCGTTGCCCAGATCGGCAGATGGTCCGATGCGCGCATCGCCAGCGGCGAATGATGGGTGCCCGCGTCCATCACGGCGAGATCGGGCGTGGTCATGATCCGGTCGAGCCGGGCGATCGGGCGACGGGCATGGAAGCTGGGCGTCGTCGGCGCGAAGGTGAAGTGGCCCATGAAATCCTTGAGGCAGCCGCTGGCGAGGCTCCATTCATTGAGGTCGCCCATCAGCACGGCTGGCAGATGGTCGTCGCAGGCCTCGATATGTTCGATCACCGCGCGCGCCTGCTTGCGCCGCCACAGGCCCGACAGATCGAGATGCATGCCGACGATGCGTAGCCGCTGGGTGCCGATGGCGATGTCGGCCATCACCGCGCCGCGCGGCTCGAGCACGGGCAGGGTAAGCGGGCGATGGTCGAGGATCTCGGCCTCGCGCCGGATGAGGATGGCGTTGCCGTGCCAGCCCATGCCGCCGGGCCGGATTTCGTAAGGGACGGGGCGGTAGGGGGAATGGTGGGCGATCAACTCGAAGGGGATCGCACTTTGCCGCGTGCCAGTGCGGTGGTCCGCCTCCTGCAGGCAGACGATGTCGGCATTGAGCTCGGCGAGGACGGACAGGATACGCTCGGGGCGGCGCAGCCTGTCCGTGCCGATGCATTTGCGGATGTTGTAGCTGGCGACCTTGATCGGTCGCCGCGCCACGCCGTCCACTTATTTACCCTTGGACTTATTGCGCCGGTTGAACACCAGCCAGCCGAGCGCGGCACCCGCCGCACCCGCGGCCAGCAGTACGAGGCCGGTGTTGTCGCCCATCGTGCGCGTCACCGCGGCGGAGCCACGGCGATAATAGTCGCGGCCGGTGTCGACGGCGTCGCGCGCGGCGGTCGGGGCTTCGTCGATCAGATCGCGGACCTTGTCGCGCACCTTGCCATAGCCGTCCTGCACGGTGCCCACGGCTTGGTTGAGGCGGCCCTTCGCCTCCAGCTGATCATTGGCGGCGATCTCGCCGATCTTTTCCTGCGCCTTGCCGACAACCTTCTTGGCGGCGCCTTCGATCCGATCCTCGTTCATGCGTTGCCTCCTGGGGGATAGAGTCTATTCGACGAACGCCCGAATCGCGTCCGGGTTCGGATCGCGGGCCGTTCGCGTGAGAGGAGAGAGATGCCATGCGTGCCCTGATCGCCGGTCTGGCCGGCCTGATGCTCACGGCGCCGGCGCTGGCGGCGACGCCCTACTGGGCCAATCCTTTCAACCAGAAGCTGATGCAGCTGCGCGTCGCGGATCGCGAGGGCGCGCTGCGGCGGGCGATCACCACCAGCGAGCAGAAATGCGGCCGGCTCTCCAAGAGCGTCTATCGCGGTCCCTACGGCAATCTCGGCCGGTGGGAGGCGCGTTGCCAGCCGGGCGGCGACTTCGCGGTCTTCGCCGGACCGGACGGCAGCGTGCAGGTCCGTGCCTGCAAGGACCTGAAGGAGCTCAAGCTGCCGGAGTGCGGCAAGCTCGACTGAGGCGGCGGCCTCAGGCATCCGCCGCGGCACGGTCCGACACCGCCGTGGTCCAGCCGAGTGCAGGCAGGGCGATGGCGCGCCCGCCGCGCAGATCGATCCGCACGACGATCGCGCCCTGGCTTTCGAGAAAAGAGAGCAGGCGCTTGGCCCGCCCGGTCGAATGCGTGCCGTAGACGCGGGCGATCTCGGTGTCGGACGGGCAGGGCGCTCGCTCCAGCGCCGCGCGCGCGATCAGCAGGAACACGCCGCGCGAGTCTTCGGGCAACAGCTCGGCCTCGCGCGCGGCGTCGGCCATCGGATCGTCCTCGCCGATGCCCGCATAGAGGCCGGCGCGGGCCAGCGACAGGCGGGTGCGGAAAGCTGCGAGGTCGAGCCCGGAATCCGACACGCCGCGCATCCGGCAGCGCACTCCGAAATCCTGGAAAAGCAGCGCCGCCGGGCGGAAACTCTCGCCTTCGTCGGCGACGATCTCGGCAAGGCAGGCGGCGACCACGGCGTCGCGCTCGTCGGGCGTCAGCTCGGGGCGGCCGCGATTTTCCTCGCTGGACGAGACAGCCGGCGCCTCGATCGAGCGGAGCAGCTGTTCCATGCTCGGGCGCGGCGGCGGGGGCACTGCCGGCATCGGCAGATCGAGCTCGGCCGGGGTTTCGAACAGCGCGGCGCGGGCCTCGTCGTCGGGGGCACTCGGCAGCGGCATCAGCTTCGGCGAAGCGCTGCGGGCCGAGGTCTCGACCGCGCCAATCTTGATCGGCAGCGGGCGGCGCGACACGGCGGGCCCCAGCGCGATGAAATGGCCGCGCGCCAGATCGCGGAACTGCTCGGCCTGGCGCCGCTCCAGCCCCAGCAGATCGGCGGCGCGCGCCATGTCGATGTCGAGGAAGGTGCGGCCCATCAGGAAGTTGGAGGCTTCCGCCGCCACATTCTTGGCGAGCTTGGCAAGGCGCTGGGTGGCGATCACGCCGGCCATGCCTCGCTTGCGGCCACGACACATTAGGTTGGTCATCGCGCCGAGCGACAGGCGGCGCACCTCGTCCGACACCTCGCCGGCGACGGCGGGGGCGAAGAGCTGCGCCTCGTCCACCACCACCAGCGCCGGGAACCAATGCTCGCGGGGCGCATCGAACAGCGTGCCGATGAAGGTGGCGGCGGCGCGCATCTGACCTTCGACGTCGAGGCTCTCCAGCGTCAGCACCACCGAGACGCGCTGCTCGCGGATGCGTAGCGCCAGCCGCTTCAACTCCAGCTCGCTGTGCGCGCCGCCATCCACCACGACATGGCCGTAGCGATCGGAGAGCGTGACGAAATCGCCCTCCGGATCGATGATCACCTGTTGCACCCATGGCGCGCTGCCTTCGAGCAGGCGGCGCAACAGATGCGACTTTCCCGAGCCCGAATTGCCCTGAACGAGCAGACGGGTGGCCAGCAGTTCCTCAAGATCCATGACGGCGGGCGCGCCATCCGGCGCGGTGCCCATGTCGACAGCAACGGTCATGCCCCTGCTCTTAAAAGCCGGGCCGAGGAGCGCAAGAGAGTCGCGGCCGATCGGGCCGGATCGGAACCGGATTCAGTGATGGGCGTGGCGCGCCCGCGTCTCCGCGGCCTTTTTGGCGGAGGCCGAACGTTCACGGCGGGGCGTTCGACCGAAGCCTTGCCACCCAGGCGGCCGCCGTTCTTCGCACTTTCGTGCGTGTCGGGATGGCCCCGGCCGGAGCCGGACTTGTTGCCGCCGCCCGATTCCTTGTTCACCGTCGCCCAAGCGCGGCGCTCAGCTTCTTCGTGGCTGACGCCGCGATCCTCATAGCCTTCCTCGATATGCGCGGCTTAGCGCTTCTGCTTATCGGTATATTTGTCCTTGTCACCCCGTGGCATAGCGCTCTCCTTTCATCGAGCGGCATCAAAGAACAGTGGATCGGCCGGGCTCCCACCATGAGGTGGCCGTAACGACTGGACGGCTCGGCTCGGATGGCTAGAGATCGCGAGCAGGAGCAATCGCTATCGACATAATCCCTTGAGGAGGCCACCGGGATGCTCAAGCCGGAATCCCAAGCAGCCGCCCCGCCGCATTCGGCCGGCCGGCTCTACCTGCAAGTGCTGGTGGCGATTCTGCTGGGTGCGGTGCTGGGTGCGTTCGCTCCAGGCGTCGGCGCGGCGCTCAAGCCGCTGGGTGACGCCTTCATCAGCCTGGTGAAGATGGTGATTGCTCCGGTGATCTTCCTCACTATCGTCACCGGGATCGCCGGCATGCGCGAGCTGGGCGAACTGGGTCGGGTGGTAGCCAAGGCGTTCGGCTATTTCCTGTTCTTCTCGACGCTCGCGCTGATCCTCGGCCTGATCGTGGCGCATGTCCTGCAGCCAGGGGCAGGGCTCCACATCACGCCGGCCTCGCTCGATCAGGGCGCGGTGGCGAGCTATGCCAAGGCGGCACAGGAACAGTCGGTGGTGGCATTCCTCGCCCACATCATTCCCACCACGCTCGTATCGCCGCTCGTGGAGGGCGATATCCTCCAGACGCTGCTGGTGGCGGTGCTGTTCGGTGTTGCAGCTTCCTTGGTTGGCGAGCGCGCGCGGCCGGTGATCGACTTTCTGGAGCATGTCTCCGCGATCGTATTCCGGCTGGTCGGTATCCTAATGCGTGCGGCGCCGGTGGGCGCGTTCGGGGCGATCGCCTTCACGGTCGGCAAATATGGCGTGGGTGCGCTCGCCAACCTCGCAGGCCTGGTGGCGACTTTCTATCTCACCTCGGCGCTTTTCGTGCTGCTGGTGCTGGGGACGGTCGGCTGGCTCAAC
>DATGEV010000182.1:0-3350 GCA_035309885.1 Sphingomonas sp. | reverse complement strand
CTTCCTCCTGCGCCCGCGCCTTGGCCCGCGGATGATGCTCGCGGTGCACGGCCTTCAACCGTCCGAGGGCCAGGTGGGTATAAACCTGCGTCGTCGAAATGTCAGCATGCCCCAGCATCGCCTGCAGCGCGCGCAGATCCGCGCCGCCTTCGAGCAGATGGGTAGCGAAGGCGTGACGCAGGACGTGCGGGCTGATCCGATCCGGCGGGATGCCCGCCTCGGCACCCAACGCGCGAACCAACTGGTAGAGGCGGACACGGCTGAGATGGCTCTTACCCGAGGGAAAGAGCCAAGGCTGGCCACCCGGCACATGCTGGCGCCAGATCTCCACCGCCTGCAGTGCCCGATCGGAGATCGGCGCCAGCCGCTCGCGCCCGCCCTTGCCCTTAAGGATCAGGAAGGGCTGACCGGAACGGATCGCGGCGCGGGGCAGCGAAACCAGCTCGGTCGCGCGCAGGCCCGATCCGTAGAGCAGCTCGATCAGGGCGGCGAGGCGCAGATCCTCCAGACGGGCATGCTCGCCCCCGGTGCGCGCCGCCAACACAGCGAACAGGCGATCCACCTCCGCATGGCCGAGCACCTTGGGAAGCGCTCGCCCCACTGGCCCGCGCGGCAACGCGGCGGATGGGTCGTCGACACGCACTCCTTCATCGGCCAGGAAGCCGTAGAAGCGGCGCAACGCCGCCGCCTTGCGCGCAATCGTAGCGCGCGCCAGCGACTGCCACGCCTCGCCCAGCCGGGCCAGCACCTCGCCATCGGCAGAGGCGAGTTTGCCGTCGAGCACCGCCGACGCGCCACGCAGATCGGTGCCATAGGCGAGCAGCGTGTTGCGTGACGCGCCCGCCTCCGCCGCCATCGCCTCGAGGAACTGCTCGATCGCGCGCGCATCCTCGCCGCTGGCGAAGGCGGCGCCGGGCTTCATGCCGTCCTCATGTCCGCATCAGGGCCTCGGCGGCGACCATCCGCGCCTCCGGTTCGAAGCCCACTGCGCGCAGGCTCGCGACGATGTGGTAGAGGAACACCGGCGACACCTGCGTCCAGTCAGTGGTCTGCATCCCCACGGCGGCGAGCAGTGCTACGGTCGCCGGCTCACGCCGCGCCGTCGCCGCGTCGATCGCCCGCGTCCAGGAGTTGCGCACGCCCAGCGGCACGTCGAGCGACTGCGCCAGCTTGTCGACATCGCGCGGCTGGAGCCGGCCAAGCGCCGCGAGGCTGACGAACAGGAACTGCGCGCGCAGCTTCGCTGATCCGCGCCCGCCGGAGCCGAAATTGGTGATCCGCTTATCGTCGATCGACACCAGCAGGCGCGGCGCGCCGACTGCGAGCAGCCCCCACGCCTCCTCCGCAGTCGTGCCGCTGGCACCGCGCACCACGCCCGCCCAGCGCTCCGTCTGCGTATCGAGCCCGGCCGACAGCATCGCCGCCAGCAGGTTCGCCGTATCGGACTCATAATCGGACGATGGGGTGATCCGCGCCGCCGCACGCGCCGTCAGGATGTGCGAGGCATATTGGTCGCGCTCATTCTCGGGATCGGCCCAGAGCGCGCGGAGCGCCACCACCCGATCCGATTCGTCGTGCGCCGCATAAGCCGAACGCAGCCGGCCGGCCGGCGTATCGTCCATAGCATAGGGATCGCCGCCCTCGGCCAGCGCCGAGACGAAGTCCACCAGATCGGTGGAGGATGCGACGCCCAGCGTCGCCGCGATCCGTTCCGCCGGAAGCCGCCCCGCCATCGGCAGCATCGGCGCACGGGCGCGCCATGCCTGCATTGGCAGGCTGGCATTGTCGAACAGATTGTCCGGGATCGCGAGGCCGGCGGCGCTCGCTAGCCCGAAGCGCCAGCTCGTAAGATCGTTGACGCCGGTCCACCGCACATCGGTCGCGTGACGGCCATTGGGGCCTGCACCGACGATCCGCTCGGCGAGCAGCAGGTCGATGCCCTGCGCGGCTCCCGGCAGCGAGCGCGCGCGATCAACCAGCGCGCTGGCCGTACCCGCCTCGCCCGTCAGGCCGGTGCACATCGCGCGCGCCAGCGGCCACGCCATGCCCTTGGTCTTGCCGTCGGCATCGTCCGCAACCGGGCACAGCGCCGCCGGATCGGCCGCAGCCATCGCCGATTCGAGCACCGCTTGGTAGAAGCGCGGAGTCGCGCGATCGGGATCGACCCGCTGGACGAGCAGCCGCGCCGCGCTGGCCTCGCCCATGCGCGTGAGCAGCAGCGCGCGCTCGGCGATCCAGTCGGCCGGATCGACGCCACCCGGCGTCGCGATGTCCGTGGTCAGTACGCGCCGCAGCAGCATCGACACCCAGCGCGACGCGACCGGCGCGTCGAGCCGCGCCATCAGCGTGGCGAGAAAACGCCCGGACGTGTCACCGAAACCATCGCGCGGCACGCCAGTGACGGCGCTGCTGAGGAAGCCGACATGATCGGTCGACCGGCGTGCGAATTCAGGGAGATCCTGCTTGCGCAGCGCCGCTGCGGCGGCGTTCGCCTCCGGTGTCGCGGCGTTGGCGTTCGCCGCTTCGGCGAGGTTCGCTTCTTCCCCCACTCCGGCAGCGCTCGGGGCAACGGCGGGCGTCGGCGCCTCGCGCGGCCCACCACTCGGCGCGGCAGCGGGAGGCTGCGGCTGAGCAGGCGGCGACGGCGGCGGCTTGGCAGGCGTGCCGAAGCCCGGCGGCAGGATCGACTGCGGCGATTGCTGGCCGAACGCGGGGATCGCGACGGCCAGCACCGCGGCGCCCGCCAGCAGGCCGATCGCGGCCTTAGTGTTGCGCGCCATCGGCACCGTTCAGCGTCACCGCCTTCTCGACATGATGCGGCGTCACGCTGACCGAACGATGCGACAACCAGACGAGGCCGGCAACAAGGGCGAGGAGAATGACAATCAGGATGATGCTGGCACGCGACATGCTGCTTCCCGGCGAAAAAGAAAAACAAGGACCATACGAAGGAGCGCGCTTTTGCCCGATCCCTCGCCCCTGTGTATAGCCCCGGCGCAATGCCGCAAAGCCCGCCATCTCAACGGTCCACCGCCCGTGTGCACCCGGTGCGCCGGCCCATCGTGCTGGTCGGGCTGATGGGGGTCGGCAAATCGACCGTCGGCCGGCGTCTCGCGTCGCGGCTCCATCTGCCCTTCGTCGATGCCGATCGTGAGATCGAGGCGGCCGCGAGCCTCTCGATCGCTGATATTTTCGAGCGGTTCGGCGAGGAAGGCTTCCGCGACGGCGAGCGCCGCGTGATCGCCCGCCTGATCGATGGCCGCCCCAAGGTGGTCGCCACCGGCGGCGGTGCCTTCATGAACGACCAGACCCGCGCGCTGATTCTCGCCCGCGCGACGGCGATCTGGCTC
>DATGEV010000181.1:0-2870 GCA_035309885.1 Sphingomonas sp. | reverse complement strand
TGGTTCCGATCATCGAACCGGAGGTCTCGATCAAGAGCCCCACCAAACAGGAAGCCGAGGCCATCTTGCGTGACGAGATCGCCAAGGCACTCGACGCGCTGCCGGCCGGCGAGAAGGTGATGCTCAAGCTCACCATCCCCACCGTCGCGGATTTCTACAAGCCGCTCGTCGACCATGCGGCCGTCACCCGCGTGGTGGCGCTGTCAGGCGGCTATTCCCGTGCCGATGCCTGCGAGAAGCTCAGCCACAATCATGGCATGATCGCCAGCTTCTCGCGCGCTCTGCTCGAGGATCTCCGCCACCCAATGAGCGATGCGGAGTTCGACAAGACGCTCGGCGCGGCGATCGACGAAATCTACACCGCATCGGTGGTCAAGGCCTGAGGCGAGGGGCGGTCCGCCAGGCGGTGGGCCGCCCGCCATCGGCAAAAGTGAGGCATCGCTGCATCATCCCGGCGTTTCCTGAACGACTCGTCGCGCAGGCCGCTTTCCATGCCGCCATCGCCAGCCTAGAGCGCGCGCATGGAGATCGATGAAGATGAACTGAAGCTGGATCCGGGCTTCGCCGCGCGCTTCGAGCATGATGATCGGCGACCGCCCTGCCAGCTCTATCTGATCTCGCCGCCGGCCATTGATACGGGCTTTGTGGATCGCCTGGCCGCCGCGTTCGACGGTGGTCCGGTCGCGGCGTTTCAGCTGCGTGTGAAGGGCATGGACGAGCACAGCCTCGCTCGCCTCGCCGATCCGATCCAGAAGCTGTGCGGCGATCGTGACGTGGCCTTCATCGTCAACGACTCGATTTCGCTCGCCAAGCGGCTCGGTGCCGATGGCGTGCACCTGGGTCAGGAGGATGGCGACGTCCGCGAGGCGCGCCAGATCCTCGGCCCCGCGGTGCAGATTGGCGTAACCTGCCACGACAGCCGCCATCTCGCGATGGAAGCGGGCGAGGCGGGGGCTGACTATGTCGCCTTCGGCGCCTTCTACCCCACCGCCACCAAGGAAACGCAGCATCGGCCCGACCTGTCGATCCTGTCCTGGTGGACGACATTGTTCGAGCTGCCGTGCGTGGCGATCGGGGGGATCACGCCCGCCAACGCAGCGCCTCTGGTCGCGGCCGGCGCGGATTTCCTGGCGGTGAGCGGCGCGGTCTGGAACGCGGAAGAAGGGGCTGCCGCGGCGGTCCGGGCCTTCCAGTCGGTTCTCGGCGCGTGATGCGCCGGGTCGCCCGGGGCGCGGCGCTCGCCGCCGCCGCTGTCGATCTGATCGCCGCCTGGCTCCACTGGAATCAGGGCGGTTTCCGTATTCCGTTCCGTATCTCCGCGCTGATCACAGCGCTGGCGCTGGTGCCCTGCGGGCTGGCCTTCGCGGCGGCCCTCACCAGCCAGTTCCGCCGCGTGGCTGCCAACGGCGGCGCGGTGCGGACTGTGGACACAATCCGGCTGCCGCTGTTCGTGCCGCGTGGCTATGTCGGCGCGGCCGTGCTGGGCGGGATCGGGACGCTCGCTGCGATGGGCGAGGGCTTCGGGCTCTATATCTTCCTCGCGGGCGTGGCGCTGATCGCGCTGGGGCTGTCGCAGGCAAGGCCGCGCGCGCCCCTGCGTCGCTGAAGCGCGGCATTTCATCGGCCTTTGCTGCGTTGCACCCTTTGCCACCAGGCCCGGGATGTGCATGGTTGCGCATCGGGCGGTGAACGAAGGAGCCATGGCTGTGCGGGTGGAGATGCTCGAGCGATGAAGCGCTTTGCCCTTTCCGTGGCGCTGCCGCTCCTGTTCGTCCTGCTTGCGCTGGCGGCGATCGTCTGTGTCACCGGCCCCGGTTGGAGCATGTGGGGAGGGGAGGCCGGCTCCGGCCCGCAGGTTCCGCGCGCACCGGCGCCGCCGGCGGGCTCGTTGTCGATCCCGGTCGAGGGCGTGGCCCGCGCCGCGCTGGCCAATGGCTGGCGGGTGTCGCCCAGCGGCCGCCATGGCCATCACGCGATCGATATTCCCGCGCCGACAGGGACGCCCGTTCTCGCGGTGGCGGATGGGCGGATCGAGAAGCTCAGCGAGGGTGAGCGGGGCGGTGCCGCGATCTACGAGAGGTCTCGCGATGACGGGACGATCTATTTTTACGCCCATCTCGATCATTATGCCCCTGCGATGGCGGAGGGGCAGGCGGTGCGCGCGGGGCAGGTTATCGGGGCGGTCGGCGCGACGGGGGATGCCGAAGCGGGGGCGCCCCATCTCCACTTCGAAGTGCATCGCATGGCGCCCGGCGAGGCCTGGTGGCAGGGGCGCGAGGTCAACCCCTATCCGCTGCTGAAGGGTGCCGGCTGATCGGGGCGACGAGCAGGCGCGCATGCGCCACCCTTGCCGGCGCGCGCTCCGCCCGCTAAAGCCCGCGGCTGCTCTTTCCCATCCTAAGGCTTCAGGTGTCGCAATGAAGATCAGCGGCGTGGACATTCGTCCCGGCAATATCATCGAATATGAGAACGGTCTGTGGCGGGCCGTGAAGATCCAGCACACCCAGCCGGGCAAGGGTGGCGCCTATATGCAGGTCGAGCTGAAGAACCTCATCGACGGTCGCAAGAACAATGTTCGCTTCCGTTCGGCTGAGACCGTGGAGCGTGTCCGCCTCGATACCAAGGACTTCCAGTTCCTGTTCGCCGAGGGCGACCAGCTGACGTTCATGGACAAGGAGACCTACGACCAGGTCTCGCTCGACCGTGGCATCCTGGGTGAAGCCGCTGCCTTCCTGCAGGATGGCATGGACGTCGTGATGGAGCTCCATGAGGAGCGCCCGATCTCCGTCCAGCTTCCCGACACCGTTGAGGCGACGATCGTCGAGGCCGACGCGGTGGTGAAGGGCCAGACGGCCTCGTCGTCGTACAAG